>NZ_CP065581.1:600000-900000 GCF_018389705.1 Mycoplasma mycoides subsp. capri
GTAATTTCTTTTCACTAGATTTTTGAAAATATTTAGAAATAAGTTTTGTAGAATATTCTCTAATCTTTAAGTCTTCTTTTTTATCTAAAATTTTTTTTAGATCTTTTTTTAATTTATCTGCAAAACTGTCTGTTTTTTCATCTTTTTCTTTTTTAGTAGAAGGCTGATCTTTTGGTAAATCTTGCTCACTAGGATTTAAACTACCATTGGGTTTTTCTAATTCTTTTGATTTTTGATTAGAATCGTTTTTATTATCTTTTTCTTTTATTTTTTGATTAGTATTATCTGTTTTACATGAAACAACAATTAGTGAAGAACTTAAAGCTGTTATAAAACTTAATAATGTTAAAATTTTTTTCATATATTTTCCTTAGATTTTTATTTTTATTATTTATTAAATATAAAAAAAGACACTCTTAATTTTTGGGGCTAAAATGCTTAAATTTTGCTTTTTTCTAATCTGGCTGATTTATCAACTATATCAAATAATTTGGTTTTTATACTATCATAATCTTTTTTAGTTAATAAACTATTTATTTCATTTATTCTAGTTTTTAATTCTTGTTCAAATTCATTAGATATCTTTTTTTTCAAGTAATTCTCTAGTAGTGTCTAAAATTAACTCTTTGTTATCTTTTGTTATTTTATCTAATAATTCTTTAAGTTTTTTTGTTTCATTATTATTAATATTATTATCTAAACTATCACTAAATAAAAGTGTTATCTCTGTTTTGACATCATCAAATTTAGATTCATCAAATAATTTTGAAATTTTATTTTCTAAATTAGTTAATTGTTCAAGTGATTGCTTTTGACTAGATCTTTGTAAAAACTTAGAAATAAGACTTGCTGAATATCCTAAAATTTTTGAACTTTGCTTTGTATCTAAAACTTCTTTTACTTCTTTTTTAATTTTTTCAGCAAAGTCATCTATTTTTTCATTTTTTTCTTCTTTAGTAATAGGTTGATCTTTTGGTAAATCTTTTTCACTTGGGTTTAAGTTATTGTTAGGTGTTTCTGTTTCTTTTTTATTTGAATCAGTTTTATTATCTTTTTCTTTTATTTTTTGATTAGTATTATCTGTTTTACATGAAACAACAATTAGTGAAGAACTTAAAGCTGTTATAAAACTTAATAATGTTAAAATTTTTTTCATATATTTTTCCTAGATTTTTATTTTTTATTATTTTTTAAATAAATATGAACCAATAAAACTATTAAAGATTAAAAAATAAGATCTACTAAAATAAACTAAAAAAGTTTTTTAATTTATTTTAATCTATCTTATTTATTATCAATGTTTTTTATCATATTAGCAATACTACTTGCAATATAGTTAGGATCATCAACATTAGCATCAATTACTCAAAAAGGAACAACTTCTTTATAAATGTTGTATCAAAACTCATAAGCATTAGTTAAATTTAATCAAAATAAATCATTTGTATCTAGTTCAACATCTCTTGAACGTTTATTAATTCTTTGAATAGCTTTATATGGATCAACTTTTAAATATATCACAACATCAAAAGTTTTTCAATTATTTTTTATATCAAATATATTTGGAAGAATGCAAGTTAAAAAATAGTCTTTAAAAACATTATAATCAGTATCACTTAACCGATTATACATATGATCAGTTTGACTAAATACCATTGAATCTAAAATACTTCTATCATAAATAACATTTTGATGATCTTTATATTTAATAAAAGTTTTCATACGATCAGTTAGCATTCATAAATCTAATTTATAATTATAATCTTGAACATTTTTATTAGTATCATCATATGCTTTATTAAAATAAGGACAATCTAAACTAGTTTCATTTATAAAAACATAACTTGAATCTAAAAGTTTTTTTAAATTTTCTAATAAAGTAGTTTTACCAGCACCTGTTGTTCCAAAAATTGCTATTCTCATTTTTTCTTTCTAATCTATTTTAAAATATAGATCATTTAATATTTGATAAATTTTTTTTGAAGCTTTATTTATAAATTGATCAAATTGTAACATATTTGAATCACTTACAAACATAACATCACTTATAACTTTAATACTACTAATTGGTTTTTTATATAAATAAGCAACATGAAATAAACTACAAGCTTCCATATCTACTATATCTATTTTGTCATTGATTTTATTAATAAATTGAGTTAAATGCTCATACTTATTAATAAAAACATCTCCACTTGCAATATTACATATTTTATAATCTAAACTTAGATTTAAAAAATTATTAGCTAAAAAATATTTAGGTAATTTTGGAATTTGACCATAAGAATAACTAAACCCAGTCACATCAACACTAAAATAATAAGCCTTATTAACTATAACAATATCATTTTGTTTATATTCTTGATTTAAACTACAACAAGTCCCTATATTTAAAATTTGATCAATTTGATAATGATTTAATATATAACTTAAACAACAACTAGCATTTACTAATCCAATCTTACTAATAGCTAATAAAATATTTTGATATTGATATAGTTTTAAAATATCATTATCAATAATTAATTGAGCATTAGTTTTTTTTAAAGTGTATGCTAGTTCTTCATACATTGCACTAATTATTAGTTTCATAATTGTAATCTTTTAAATAATAATTTATAGTTTTTATTAACATTGATCCAATATGATCTTTTCCATGTTTTTTTATAGCTAAATCATATTGGTTTTTTAATAAAGTTTTAAATCCTAACATTAAATCAGAAAAACATAATTCTCTTAATTTATCAACACCTAAATAATCTCTTTCAATACTAATCTTATCTGCACAAAAAACAATAATATCTAATAAAGACATATTTTCAGATCCAACTGTGTGATTAAATACAGCATTTAAAATTTCTTTATCATCAATTAATCAATCATATAATAAATGTAAATAAGCTGTATATGAATGTCATACTGGATATGGTTCATTTATAAGTTGTGGTAAATAAGTTTTTAAATAATTTAAAGATTGTTCTTTTGATCATCTTTTTGTAATATCGTGAAGTGTTCCAGCTATTAAGGCTTTTTTAGGATCAACATTTCATTTAATAGCTAAATCATGAGCCATTTTTCCAACATTTAAACAATGTATATAACGTTTTTGATCCATTTTAGTTTCTAAACGTTCATATAAATACATTAAATTATAATTTACATAATCATTAATTTCTTTGATTTGTTTGTCTAAATGTTTTAAATTTCTAATATCTGTTGAACTTAAATAATTATTTTCAAATTCAAATAATTCTAAATTATATTTATTTAAAACTTGTTTGTTATAATCTTCATTTCTTTTAAAAACTTTAAAATCAATCATTTTTATAAGTTCATCAAAATTATTTCACTCTTCAAAACGATCTAATTGATCTGAACCCATAATAAAAGAAAAATGATCATTTGGATTAGTTTTTAGTATATGTTTTACTGTTTGATATGTTGGTGTTGTTTTTTTATTTTTAATTTCATAATCATAAATTTTAATATAACTAAATTTATTTTTAATAATTTCTAACATATTTAAACGATCAACTATACTACTATTTTGTTTAGTTTTAAAAGGATTTAAATAAGCTGGAATTAGTCAAACTTCATCAAATTTTAATTTTTCATAACAAGTTTTTATGATATTAACATGATCAGTATGAATCGGATCAAAACTACCACCAAATAAAGCGATTTTTTTACTCATTATTGCACCTAAATTATTTAAATATTCTGATTTTGTTTTTCTTTTTTAAGAATTTCATCAATTTCTTCATCAATTATACTGATTTCAACTTCAATTGGCTGTTTATCAATATTATTTGAATTTTTTTGATTTTTTTTAGAGTTTTTCTTTTTTCTTGTTTTAAATTTATAACGTAAAAAAGAAATTATAAAAATTATTAAAGCTAAACCAGCAATTGTTCCAAGAATTGTAGCAATGATTCAAAAAGGAATAGCTATTCCAAAAACTTCAATTGGTTTAAAATTTTTTATATACATTTAATAAAAATTGTTTCTATCTGATAATTTTTTTTGGCTTTATTGCTAATGATCTTTTATGTTTACTAATTTTATGTAAATAATCAATACGTTTTTTTAATTTAGGATCATTATTTTGCTTTAATAAATAGCTATCAATTAAATCATAACTAAACCCAATTTCACCTTCATCAGTTTGTCCTTCTCACAATCCTGCTGTTGGTTTTCTATTAATTATAATTTCTGGAACATTTAAAATTTGTGCAGCTTTTTTAACTTCAGATTTTAATAAATGAATAATAGGAACAACATCAACTCCGCCATCACCATACTTAGTAAAATAACCTATATGTCATTCATCTAAATTATCAGTTCCTAAAACTAAATATCTTTTAGTTTGAGCAATTGTGTATAAAGTTGTCATTCTCAATCTAGCTTTAGCATTTGAAATAGCTAATAAACTTGGTTTTTCATCTAAATTAGAAAAACTATTTTTAAATGCATCAAAACTAGCTTCTAAGTTAACTTCAATATTTTTTAACTGATTAGTTTTAATAAGTTCATTAGCACAATCATAATCTAGTTGTGAAGAATAAATTGGCATTCATACAGTTAAATAGTTATCTGGAAAGGCTAGTTTTGCTAGATTTGCAACAACTGCTGAATCAATTCCTCCACTAATTCCAACAACAACACCATCACATTTAGCTTTTTTTACAGTTTGTTGAATAAATTCAACCAAATAATCTAAATATTGTTTTAAATTAGTTTGCATATTAATCTGTTCACTCCAATTCATAATCAAAAACTTTTACAAAATCACCTTTTTTAATACCTTTTTTAACTAATGTTTCATAAACACCGGTTTCTTTTAATTTTTCATTAAACATTAACAAGTTATCTTCAGTTCATATTGGGAATTTTTGATAAATTTTAAAAATGGTTTCTCCAGCAATTTCTCAACGATTATTACCTTTGTTATAAACTTGAATATCTTCTTTTTGTTCTTCAAATTTATAAATTGCTATTTCATCTTGATCATTATTTTTATCTAATTCTCATAAAGGTTGTTTTTTTGCAACTTTTAATTCTTCATAAATCATAAATAATAATTGATCTATATTTTCTTTTTTTAAACCTGAAATTTGTACAACTTTTTTATCTTTAAAATAATTAATTATTTTTTCATCTAATAAATTTAGTTGAGCTTCATCTAAATCCATTTTATTTAAGACAATAACTTCAGGTCTTTTTTCTAAATTAAGATTATAAGCCTTTAGTTCATCTCTAATTAATTCATAATTTTTTATAATATCTTCTGAACCAAAATTTCCAGAAGCATCAATTATATGACAAATTACTAAACATCTTTCAATATGTTTTAAAAATTGATGACCAAGACCTTTTCCTAAACTAGCTCCTTGAATTAATCCAGGTAAATCAGCTACTATAAAAGTATCATTATTTTTAGTTCTAGCAACTCCAAGTTGTGGAGTAATTGTTGTAAATGGATAATCAGCAACAACAGGTTTAGAATTTGAAATTGCTCTTAATAAAGTTGATTTTCCAGCATTTGGTAAACCAACAAATCCAACATCAGCTAATACTTTTAATTCAGCTCTAATTTCAAATTCTTGACCTAATTCTCCGGCTTCAAAAATAGTTGGGGCTTTGTTTCTTGAATTTGCAAATCTTGCATTTCCTTTTCCACCCTTACCACCTTTAGCAATTAAAACTAGTTTATTATTTTCATTAATATCAGCTAATATAGTATTAGTTTTTTTATCATATAAAATAGTTCCTACAGGCACTTTAATGATTTTATCTTCACCTTTAGCACCGTGCATATTTTTAATATCACCTTTAAAACCATCTTGAGCACTATATTTTTTTTGCAATTTTAGATCTAATAGTGAGTGTTTACCTTCATCTCCTAAAAAATAAACAGATCCACCATCACCACCATCTCCACCATTAGGACCACCATTAGGAACAAATAAAGCATGTAAAAAACTAACAGCTCCATCTCCACCTTTACCTGCTTTAATAATTAAATCAGCAGAATCAACAAATTTCATATAGCACCTACTTTATATTTCTTGTTTATAATATTTTAATATTATAAAATTCATTTTTAAAAATATCTCTTTAATTGCATTGATTAGTTAAAGTATTTCAACACTCGTCACATAAAAAAGTTGGAATATTTTTTTTATAATTATTTTCTTCTAATTTATCTCAAATAACAATTTGTTCATTTACAAGTTGTTCAACTTCTTTTTCACTTAGTTTTTTAGTTTGTTTTTTTATTAAAGATCCAATTGGAATTGGAGATTGATTAGTTACAAAACTAATCTCATAACTATCACATAAAGAACAAGTGATATTAAAAAACTTAACCATAAAAAAATTATAGTCTTTAAAATACTTATAGTTTTTAGGATCAAAATTAATATTATTCATTTTCAAATACACCTGTTTTTTTAATTTCATCAATGATTTTATCTACTTTTTTATTATCAAATTCTATTAACTTGTTTAATTTTTTTAAATCAAATTCTAAATCATTTAACTGATAAGATAACTTAATAACAGCTATTATAGTTTCACTTGATTTTAGTATTTCAACATATGGAAAACTATAAATAAAATATGAGAATAATATTTGTTTACAAGTTTGATTTAAAAAAATGTCTTTTTGATCAATACAATCTAAAATATTTTGTTCAATTTGATAATAAGTATTAAAAATTTCATTTGTATTTAATAAAATCGGATTAATTTTAAAACTAGTATTTTTATTTTTAACAACATCAAAATTTCAATCTATTTGTTGATCAGCTAAACTAATTAATAATAAAGCTTTATTTTCATAAACATTTTCTAAATTTAATAAATAATTTATAATATCATCTATTATTAATCTAATGTTTATATTTATTAAATTTTTAATTGCAATAATTTGATCTAATTGATTTTTAGAATTTAATAAATTTTTAATTTCTAAAACACTATAAGTTTTATTTAAATTAGTAGCTTGTTTTTCTTTAATTTCTTTTAAAAACTTATATAAAGATTTTTCAAAATCATTTGGAATATAACTTATTTCTAGTTCTTGATTAATTAGTTTTAAAGCTTGGTCAAATTTATTATTATCAATTAGATCTCTAATTTGATCTAGTGTTTGTTCATAGTAGTTTTTCATGATGGTTCTCTTTAAAATAAAAAATCGTGCTTTGCACGATTTTAGTTTTCTAGATGGTGCCCACGAGAAGGCTCGAACTTCCGACCTCACGCTTAGAAGGCGCGTGCTCTATCCTACTGAGCTACATGGGCAATAACAATCATATATAAATTTATCATATTTATATATGAAAAGAAACAATCTTAATTAATTTTTAAAATTTTCTAATTTGTGAATAATTAATAAAGTCTGACTATAGTCATCTTTATTTTTTACATGTTTAAAATTTGATAAAAGTTTAGATATTTTATAAGTAATTTCATTAATAGTTTTTTTATCATATAAAGCTTTTTTTCTTTTATATGGACCAAATGTAATAATAAAATATTTAACAATTAATTCTCAAGAATAGTTATATCTTCTAGCAGTTGAAGGAACTAAAGCTAAAATTAAAGAAATAATTTTTAACATATTAACAAATTGATTATTAGTTTTTAAAACTTCTATTCTAAACTCTTTTTTAATAATTTCTTTTAAAACATCTTGATTAAATTTTAAATCTTCTAAACTAATTGAATTATATTGTTTTTTATAAATATTATGATCATTTAATTTGTATAAATGTAAAGTATCAACTAAAGCTAATTTTTTTCTTTGAATTAAAAAATCAGCTAAATAATTACTATCAACTTTTAAAATATCAATTAAATTAATATAGTTTGTAGATAATAAAACTGCATCTAAAAAATCAATAATACGATCTTTATCACATACAAATTTAGAATAATCTTTTAATGATGAAATATGATGTCCAATTTGAATTGGATTATAGTCTTTAATTAAAAATGGTAGTAAAAATCTATCACTATCATCATAATTTTTATTTAATGGATCAATTTTATTAGTTAAATAAATAGTTGAAGTTTGATTTGAAGTTTTATTAATTAAAAACAAGTTTATATAATTATAAAAACTATCAAATATTTCTTCACCATCACTTAAAGCTCATACTGATTTAATACGGTCTTTTAAAAACAAAGCAGTATATTTTGCTAATTGAAAAACTAATTTATATTTTTTTTCAACAGAAAAACTAGTTCAATTTTCTTGTTTAAAGTTTAATAAAAAAGTGTTTCACTCTTCATCATATTCTAAAATATCAATATGTGATTTAAAGTAATTTAATTCATTTGATGATAATGGTCGTCCTGATTTTAAAGCATTTAAGATATTTTGTTTAGTATAGATTTTTTTAATATTATTAAACATTTGTGCTTCATTTGTAATATCTATAACTAACATAGTTAAAAATAAAGGATAAACTAGAGAATGATAAACTATCTTATCATTATTTCTTGCTAAAAAGTTTGTATCAAAACGATGCATTTTAGATAATTCAATTAATAATAAAGTTAAAAAATCACTATTGTAGTTATTATTATTAGTTAGGATTAAATTATCTGCAATATATCTAATTGAAATATTTTCAATAATAAAAGAAATTTCTTCCAGTTCATTTTTAGTTAATTTTGAACTATAAACTGAGGTTTTTGAATTATTATAATTTAAATATTCAAAAAATCTTGAATAATTATTTGTAATATATTTACAAATTTCACTAATAGATGAATCATCAATATTTATTAAAGGTTTATCTTTTAAAATTTGATATTGAAACAATCCATAATGAGTGATTTCAAAAATTTCATTAATCTTTTTTTTCAATAATTCATCAACTTTTTTAAATCTATCTGTTTTTATTTTCTTAACCATATCATGAAAATAAACTCAATATATAGATTCTTGTACTGGCATAATTACACCTACTTTATAAATAAGAATTTAATCTTATTGCATCAATCCTGCTTCATATAAGTTTCTAAAATGACCAGGTTGTTTTTTTAATTCATCAAATGTTCCAGATTGAACTATTCCAGTTCCATTAGCTCCTAAAACATAAATATGATCAACATTTTTAATTGTTGTTAGTCTATGAGCAATTGTAATACACATTCTACCTTTAATCAATTCATCTAATTTATCTTGAATTTCTTTTTCAACAACATTATCTAATGCACTTGTTGCTTCATCTAAAATAACAACATCAGGATCTTTTAAAAAGACTCTAGCAATAACTAGTCTTTGTTTTTGACCACCAGATAAAATAAATCCTCTTTGTCCTAAAACAGTATTATATTGATCTGGTAAAGACATAATAAAATCATGTAGTTCAGCTTTTTTGCATGCTTCAATTACTTGTTCATCTGTTGCATCAAATTTAGAGTATTTAATATTATCTAAAAAAGTACCATATAAAATTTGTGGTTCTTGTTCAACATAACCAATGTGATCTAAATAAGCTGGTAAATTAATTCTATTTAAATTATATTCATTATTAATTAAAATTTTTCCACCAGTTGGAGCATAAAATCTTAATAAAAGTTTTGCTATAGTAGTTTTACCACTACCAGTTTGACCAACAAAAGCATAACTTTTGCCTTTTTCAAAAGTTAAATAAGTTGGTGGAATAACAATTCTTTCAGGTTTTTTTGGATATGAAAAGCTAATATTATCAAAAACAATACTATCAATTTTATCAATCTTATAACCTTTTAAATTAGAATGGATCATTGGTTTTGGATCTGTAAGTTCACTAATTCTATTAGCAGCATTAGAAGCAGCAGTTGCTGATCTTAAACTTGGTAATAAAATAGCAATTCCACCAATTAAAGTTGATAATAATGGAAAAATTAAAGCAATTTCAGCACCTAAATTATTACTTGATTGATTATTAGTTAAATATTGAACTGCAATAATTATAAAAATAATTGGAATTAATAATTGAATAACAAAAGTTAAAGAAGTATTTAATAAAGCTGATGAATAAGTAAATTTAGTTAAACCATCTTCATAATTTTGATTTTTTTGTTCTAATCTTTTGATTTCAAATTCTTCAGTACCACTTGCTTTAATTAATGAAATGTTATTAATTCTATCTGTCATATCAGCATCAGTTTCTCTTTTAACATCAAATGCTAATATTAGCTTTCTTCTCATATCTATAAAAAAACCAATACAAAATAAATTTGCAACTAATAAATAAATTAATGCTAAAGTTGCTATCATAACTAAATTTTGAGAATACATAATTATGATTGCTGTAATTGAACCAGATAAAGCATAAATTAAATTAGTTAAAAACTGTTGTACTCCTAAAGCTAAAAATTGAGTATCTCCAACTAATCTAGTTAAAATGTTTCCAGAAACATGATCAAAATAAAAGTCAACATCTTGATCAGTTAAAGCTTTTAAAATTTTAAGTCTTTGCATTACTTCAATTTGAGCAGAATATAAAGATACTGTAAAGTTTGTAAAATATTCACAAATAATAATAATTAATAAATTAATACCAATCACATATAATCAACCAGTTGAATTTAATTCCATTCAATTAAATAATCATTGTGTATTATTTTCTACTAATGTATTTATTACTTTTGATGAAAATAAAGGAAGCATTGCAGAAAAAATAGCATCTAGAGATGTAAAAAATACAACACCAAAAAACAGTAAAGGATTTTGCTTAGCTATTTCAACATTCATTCTAATAAAAAGACCAAATTTTTTAAAAGTAAATTTACCTGTATTATCAAAGCTTCACTTTTTTTTGATTTTTGTATAAACTTTTTTTACTTTTGACATATTTTCACCTCCCTTTTAAGCATCATATTTAGAAAATCCAGCTTCATATAAATCCTTAAATTCACCTGGTTTTTTAACTAATTCTTTAAAAGTACCAATTTGAATAATTCCTTTTTTTGGAGCTAAAACAATAATTTGATCAACATTTCTAATTGTTGAAAGTCTGTGAGCAATTGTAATACTTGTTCTTCCTTGCATTAATTCTTCTAATTTTGCCTGAATTTCTTTTTCAACAACATTATCTAATGCGCTTGTTGCTTCATCTAAAATTAAAATATCAGGATTTTTTAAAAACATTCTTGCAATTACTAGTCTTTGTTTTTGACCACCAGATAAAATAAATCCGCGTTCTCCTAAAATTGTATTGTATTGATCTGGTCAAGTCATAACTAAATCATGTAATTCAGCTTTTTTACAAGCTAAAATAATTTCTTCATCAGTAGCACTTGGTTTTACATATCTTAAATTATCAAAAACTGTTCCTAATAAAACTGATGGGTCTTGTTCAACATATCCAATATGATTTAAATAACTTGGTAAAAACACATCTTTAATGTTTATATTGTCATTAATTAGTACTTCTCCAGAAGTGGGATCATAAAATCTTAATAATAATTTTGAAATAGTTGACTTTCCAGCTCCAGTTTGTCCAACAAAAGCATAACTTTTACCTTTTTCTAAAACTAAATTAAAGTTAGGTAAAATAACATTTTCAGGTTTGTCTGGATAAGAAAAATTAACGTTTTTAAATACTAGGTTTCCTTCAATTTTATGTATTCTAATACCTTTTTTATCTAATGAATGATTATTAATAAGTTGAGTTGCATCAGTAATTTCATCAATTCTTTGAGCTGAAGTACTTGCTTGTACCATACCAATAATTGCTCTTAATAATTGCATAATTGGACCTATTAACATTCCAGCACAAATTAACATAGGTCCTAAAATAGTTTTTAATGTAGTAATATCATTTTTATATAATCACAAAGCAATTAGTGTCATTAAAATTTGTACTGTATTAATAGCAAAAAATAAAATACTAATCATTACAGCCTGAAAATAACTGATTTGTTTATATTTTTTATAATAAATATCATGAATTTGAACAAATCTAGTTTTTTCATATTCTTCTGTACCATTAGCTTTAATTAATTTAATTGTATTAATTCTATCAGTAACATCACCATTAATATCAGTAATTATTTTTCTTAAATTAAATACAAGTTTTCTCATTGGTAAAAAAGATAATCCAAATAAAATACCAAACATTAAAAATAATGAAATAAAAAATAAACCAATATATAAACTAGTTGTAATAAATAAAGTAATTAAAGTAAACACCATTGTAAAAAAAGCAGTAAAAATAATATTCGGTATAACAGAAGCTTGCATACCAATAATTTGTGTATCAGAAACTACTTTAGTTAAAATTTCACCTGTTTTTTTATTTGAATAATAATGAATATCAGTTGTGATTAGCTTTCTTGTTAATTCATTTCTTAAACTAATTTCAATTTTTTTACCTAATTCGTTTCCAAATAAGTTAGCAATATAAGTTAAAACTGCAGTAATTACTAAAATAACAATTCATATTGCTAAAATTACTTTTCAACTAAGTCCTCAAGAACTAGAAAAAATTTGGTGAGTTTTTTCAAATTCAACAGCAAATTGTAATTGTTGCATTAATAAAGGATTTAACGCAGCAAAAAAAGCAGAAAAAATCGCAGTAATCAATAATCCGATAGCTCATTTTTTATTAATTTTCATATGTTTTCAAATAACATTAATAAAACTTTTTCTACCGCGATTAAAAGATTTTCTATCTGCTTTTATTTCTTCATCAGTCATTGGTTTATAAAAATGATCGAAATTATTTTTAACTTTCATTCTTATTCTCCTTATAGTAAAATCATTATTAATTATAACATTTAGGTATTTAAAAAGAAAAAGAGACCAAGTTATAGTCTCTAGTGCTATTTAAAAAATCTTTAATCTTTTTTTACTAGTTTAATTTTTATTATTTTATTAATTTTTAGATAAATGAGAAAACTACTTTTTTAATTGCAAATATAAAATATCTAAAATTTTTTAAATAAAAAATACAATGATTTTAATAAATTAGTTTAAATATAAAATTCTGCTTGCAAAAATTTCATTTCTAATATTTGCTAAATCATTATTTGAAGTAAATGATTGAATTCTTCCTTCAATCCCAACAACTGCTTGATCGTGTAATAAAAACTCATCATCAACAGCATTTGATCAAGCTTTGATATTAATATAATCAAGTGAGTCTACTTCTTTTGATTTATATGGTTTTGGAACTTTTACAATAAACTTATAAAGCTTTTTTTCACCATCTTTTGAAGTATAAGCAACAGTGGCATCTCCTTCTAATTGACCAATAATGTTTACTAAATTCATCTGTTTTCTCCTTTTGTTTTCTCATTATGGTATTAGATAAAAATTTTTAAAAGTAACTCATTTTTATAAAATTTTTAATAAAAAATAAAATTTTAGATAAATAGTCTAATCAAAAATTAACTTATTTTTAAAAATATAAAATATAAATAGTGATAAAAATTATGAAAACTAAATGAATTCAACCACTTATTGCTTTATTTTTTATAGTTTTATTAAGTATTTTAACTATATTTTTAAAATCAACTAGTTTAAGATTATCTTTAATTATTGGTTTTATATTAGGTTATGTAATTAGTAGATCTAGTTTTGATTTTTCATTAGGAATTAAACAAGTTTATTTATATAAAAACACTAGTTTAACAAAAGCTTTTATACTTTTACTAGCTTTAAGTATGATAATAGTTTTTATATTAAAAATAATTTTTGATTTTTATAATATTAATTTAATTTCAAATATTAGTAATACAAATGATATTAGTATATTAACTTTGATTGGTAGTTTTATTATTGGATTTTGTATAATAATTACAAGTAATTGTGCTTCAGGTATATTAGTTGATTTAGCTAAAGGAAAATTAAAAGGTTTAATTGGTGTGATCTTTTTTATAATAGGATCAGTAATTGGATATATTAGTTTAAAGTTATTTTCTAAAACTAATTTATTTATAAAAACTAGTAGTAAAGTTTTTTTAGCAAATAATATTTATTATTTAACAATACTTATTTGTAGTTTATTAATACTTTTTATTTTTTATTTAATAATTAAAAAATATGAAAATAAATATTTAAAACAAGATTTTAATTTAAAAATAAATAATAATTTAAATGATCAATTAATTAATAATTCATCAAAAAAATTATTTAGTTATAAGAATTATTATAGATTATTTATAAAAAATTGATCTTTTATGATTAGTAGTGTTTTAATAAGTATTTGTGCAACACTAATTTTAGTTATAAACAACAAAACTTGAGGAGTTTCAAAACCCTTTTTAACATTTTTTGTTTATTTATGTAGTATTTTAAAGATTAATTTATCAAATGTTATGTTTGATGAGTTTATAAAAATTACTAATAATGGGTTATTAAATGATAGTTCTACACTTATAAATATCAGTTTATTTATAGGTTGTTTAGTTTGTTTTTTATTAGCAAATAAATTTAAATTTGAACTAAAAATTAATAAAAAGGAATTTTTCTGTTTTATAATTGGTGGATTTTTATTAGGATTTGGAGCAAGTTTAGCAAATGGATGTAGTGTTGGAGCGATGTATTCAAAAATTAGTACATTTGATTTATCTGGATGAGTGTTTTTAATTGGTATGATTATTGGAATATTTATTGGAATTAAAATTTTTATTAAAAAACAAAATAATATAATTCAAATTAATAGGAGGTAGTTATGAGCAAAAAATATGTAATAATTGGAGCTGGATTAACTGGTACACTTTTAGCTTTAGAAATTAGAAAGCGTGATAAAAAAGCTCAAATTTATGTTTATGATAAAGGTTGATTGAGCTTTTTAGATCGTTCAAACTCAGATTATTTTGATTATTTAGTTAAAGAAGCTAAAAATACAGATAACCTGATGTTATATAATCCAGAACATTTTAAAGAAAAATACAATATTAACATACAACTTGGAATAGACATTCATCAAATAAAAGATAAAAAGCAAAAGGTTCTATTAAAAAGAGCACAACAAAACCTTCAAGCGTTTGAAGAAAGTTATGATTATTTAATAATATGTAAAGAATTAAAATCTAATTTTGACTTACTATCTGTAGCGTTAAACTCAAAAAAAGGATTACATAATACTTATATAGTAGAAAATGAAGAAAAAATTAAAATACTAAGTGATTTTTTTACTAAAAATAATATAAAAGATATAGTAGTTGTACCAGGCAATTTATTAGGTTTAAAAGTTGTAAAAGAACTAAAATCAACAAATAAAAACATTACTTTAGTTCAAATAGGATATCAAATTTTAAATGCATTAGATTATGATATGGTTCAAATGTTAAATAAAGATTTGATTGATAATAATGTTGAACTAATTTTAAAAGATGCTGTATCTGAATTTTATGAAAACAAAGTAAAATTATTAATTAGTGATAAAGAAATTAAAGCACAAGCTATAGTTTATACAGATAAATCCTTAGCTATTCTTGATAGCTTAACTGGTGAAGAAAATAATTTATTCACATATTATAACAATAGTCAAAATAATGAAACAAAAAAACTTCCAATATATAATGATAAACAAATTAGAGTTGATAAAAACTATAAAACTAATTTAAAAAATGTTTATGCTATTGGAAATTGTATTAAACTACCTGATTGTATGATTAATACAGAAAAAACTGAATTACAAGTTGATACTATTAAAAAACAAATAAATAACTTATTAAATCATATTTTTAAAAAACAAATAAAACCAAATAAAATTATTACTCAAACTTCATATTTTAAACTTTTTGATTTTAATGTTTGTTATACAGGATTAAGCAAAAGTGAATGTAAGTCTTTAAAAATTAATTACAAAACAGCTCATGTAATTCCAACAAATAATAGTGATGATGTTTTAAAACAACAACCAATTCATTTTCAATTAATTTTTGAAAATAAGACTAAAAAGATTCTTGGTGCTCAAGTTATTAGTAAAGTTAATGTTAAATCTAAAGTAGATGTAATTACAAAAATGATTAATAATAATGCTACTTTAGATAATTTAAAAAAATATTGTAAAGAAAATAAATTAGAAAATGATGTTGTTGGAATTGTAACTAAAGTTGCTTTAAATGTTTCAGATAATAAATTTAATCAAATCGATCATACTTGAGTTAGAGATTTAGTAGAAAGTAATCAATTTATTTTAGATGTGAGATCTAAAGAAGCTTATAATAAAGCTCATATTATAAATGCTATAAACATTCCTTTAGATGAATTAAAACAAAGATATAATGAAATACCAAATAATAGACCAGTTTATATTCATTGTAGAACTAGTAGAAGTAGTTATAAAGCAATAAAACTATTAGAAGAACTAGGTTTTAATAATCTTATAAATATTCAAGGTTCATTTTTACAACTAAGTTATTTTGAGTATTTTAATGATAAAATAACAAACAGAAAAAAGATTTTAACAGATTATAATTTTGAATAAAAAAGCAAAGATTCTAGTTTAACTAGTTTCTTTGCTTATTTTTTTAATTGGTTTATAAGATTTTCTATGAATATCTAGAATACCATATTTTTGTATAGCTAATAAATGATGTTTTGTACAATAACCTTTATGAGATTTAAACCCATAATTTGGATAAATTTGATCATATTCATCTAATATTTTATCTCTTGTAACTTTTGCTAAAATACTACTACAAGCAATAGAAAAACTCTTATCATCACCTTTAATGACTGATAAAGTTTTAATATTTTCTAAATTTATATTTTGATTACCATCAATTAAACCAAGATCTGGAGTGATTTTTAAATTACTAATTGTTGTTTTAAAACCTAATAAACTAGCTTGTAAAGGATTAAGTTCATCAACTTGTTTACTTGAAATTACTATAATTTGATAATCTAAACAATTTTTTATAATTTCATCATATAATAGCTGTCTAGTTTTTGGATTTAATTTTTTAGAATCTTTTATTAAAGGGTTAAAATAATCAGGTTTTAATATCACACTAGCAACAACTAAAGGACCAGCTAAACAACCTCTACCAGCTTCATCGCTTCCTGATAAATAAGTAATATTATGATCTAATTTAATTTGATCATCAAATAATTTTCTATCTATCATAATGAACTAATATCATTACCTTGTTTATTATCTTCTGGGTTAATTGCTTTTTGAATCTCTTCAGGAACTACTTCTAAAACTTTTTCAAATGAAATTTTTCCTAGTTTACCTTTTTCTAAATCTTTTAAAAATGAAGATAAAATTCTTTCCATATCTAAAATATCTTCAGTAACATATCATTTTTTTTCAATTCCAATTGTTTCAAAAATCTTATAAGAATCAATAACTGAAATAGGTTTTTGTAATCTTAAATTTATTTTGTAATATTTTTCAATCACATCATCATAATTGTTATAAACATAACTCATTAATTTAGCTGCAACTCTTTCTTTTGGAAAGACATTGTCTTTTATTGAATTAATAGCACAAATATTTACAGCAACTGTTTCAGATTCTAATTTTGAAGGTAAAACTCCTGGTGTATCTAATAAATTAATAAATGGGTTTAAATGAATTAATTGAATTCCTCTAGTAACACCTGGTTTATTTCCAACTTTAACGTTTTTTCCTTTAATTACTCTGTTTATAAAAGTAGATTTTCCAACATTTGGAATTCCAATAACTAAAGCATTAATTAAAGTATTTTTAATTCCTTTAGCTTTATCTTTTTCACGTTTTTTAGCTGTTAATTCATTAATTACATTAATTAAATCATTAACAATATCAGTATGTCTATTATATAAAACTATTACTTTTGAGTTTTCATTTTTAACATAATAATCAACTCATTGTTGAGTAATTTTAGAATCAGCAATATCAGCTTTTGAAAAAATATAAACAATTGGTTTATCTTTTAAAAGCTTTTTAAAAGTAGTGTTTTTTGATGAATAAGGAGCTCTTGAATCAATTACTTCAACAACAACATCAACCATTTCAATTCTTGCTTCAATATCTTTTAAAGTTTTATTCATATGACCTGGAAATCAGTTGAACTCAGCACTCATAAAATCACTTCTTTCTTTTTTTCTAATATAATCTTATCAATAAATAAAAAACATCATAATAAAGTATGAAAATACTTTACATGATGATTAAATTATTATTATTTAGCTTGTTTTGTTGGCATAATTTCTTTAATTCTTGCAGCTTTACCAGAAAGATTTCTAATGTAATAAATTCGAGATCTTCTAACTTTACCACGTTTAATTAAAGTAACTGAGTCAATAATTGGTGAGTGTAATGGGAATGTTCTTTCAACAAATACACCATTTGACATTTTTCTAACAACTACAGAATAAGTAATTCCTGATCCTTGAGTTTTAATAACTAATCCTTCAAAAGATTGGATACGGAATTTGTCTCCTTCTTTAATTTTTACATCAACTCTAATAGTGTCTCCTGATCTAAAATCTATTAAATCATTTCGTAATTGATTATTTATGATATCAAATTTTGACTTAACAGTTTTTGTAGCTTTTGAACTCATATTATTGTTCTCCTTTCATTTTTTTATAAATTTCTAGTTGGTGTTTATTTAATTTATTTACATCAATTAAATCTGGTCTTTTTTTAAGTGTTTTTATTACTTGTTGTTCTTCTCTTCACTTTTTAATGTTTTGATGATGACCACTTAATAAAACATCTGGAACTTTCTTATTTCTAAATTCATATGGTTTAGTATAAACTGGATGATCTAATAAGTTATTTTCAAAGCTCTCATTTTCATGTGATTCTTGTTTTATTACGTTTGGTATAATTCTTGAAATTGAATCAACTAAAATTAAACTAGCTAATTCTCCTCCAGTTATTACATAATCACCAATTGATATTTCATCATCAATATAATCTAAAATTCTTTCATCATATCCTTCATAATGACCACAAATAATAATAATATGTTCATCATTATTAGCATATTTTTTTACAATGGATTGATTTAAAGTTTTTCCTTGTGGTGTTGTTAGTAAAACAATTGAGTTTGTTGTTTTTACTGATTCAATTGCTCTAATTAGTGGTTCAATCATTAAAACCATTCCACTACCACCACCATACTGATAATCATCAACTTGGTTATGACTAAGTGTTGAAAAGTCTCTTAAATCAATAACTTCTATTTGTATAGCTTGTTTATTAATTGCTCTTTTAATAATTGATTCTTCTATATATGAATTAATGATTTTTGGAAATAAAGTAATAATAGAAAATTTCATACTATTTTAGTCCTTCAACATCTTTTGCAATTATTACTTTGTTTTGGTAATCAATCTCTTTTATAAAAACATCAACTAAAGGCACTCAAAACTCTTTTTGATTTTCAGATTTAACTTTAACTAATTGTTGATAAGTATTATTCATATAATCACTAATAATTCCATTTGTTTTTAAACTTACAAACTTAAAACCAATTAATGAAATAATTTGACTAATATTTTTATCTTTTAAACAATAAATTTCTTGATTTTTATATTTAATAACATCATTAATATTATCTAAATTTAAAAATTTAACAATTAATTGATTTTTAGTTTTATTTAAAGTAATGTTTTGTATTCTTAAAACTTGAAAATTATTATTAGTTTTTATAAAAAAGGTATCGATTTTATTTAAATCATCAATCATAATATCATCATTTAGAATAACTTTAACTTGCCCTTTAATAGAAAAAGTATTGACTATAACACCTATTTTAATAAGATTAGCATTCATTGATTTTCAATCTAGTTAATAGATACAGGTTTTATTTTTTTTCAGTATTTTTAGAAAATTTAGCTTCATGTAAGGCTTTTAAAATACCTTGTTTTGAAAGTAAAGTTCTTACTGTATCAGTTGGTTGAGCACCATTATTTAGTCATTTTAAAGTTAATTCTTTGTCAATTTTAACTTCATCTTTTAATGGGTTGAATGTTCCAACTAATTCAATATATTGACCATTACGATTAATACGTGAGTCAGCTGCTACTATTCTATAAAATGGCGCTTGTTTTTTACCGATTCTTTTTAATCTTAATTTAACCATTGTTTCCTCCTATAATATATTTTTAAAACCTTAATAATATTATCAATTTTAAAAAAAGGTGTCAAGTAATTATACTTAACACCTTAAAAATTATTTATGATATTTTTCATTTTTTATAATCTTAAAAACTCGATAAATTTGTTCAATTAAAACTATTCTACATAACTGGTGTGGTAGAGTGATTTTTGCTAAAGAAATTTTATTATTAAAGAAGTTTAAAAATTTTTTTGAATACCCATCACTAGGACCAATTACAAATAAAATTTTAGCGTTTTTATAATTTAAATTAGTTTGAATTAAATCAACTAAGTTTTCAGTTGAAATTAATTTTGAATTAACATCCAAAATAACTTTTTCAAAATCTTTATAACTTTCTAATTTGTTTAATAAAAGATCTGAATTTAGTTCTTTTATTTTATTTAATTCACCATTTATTTCTTCTTTTAATTCAATTATTTCTATATCAGCATATTTTTCTAATCTTTTAAAATAATCATTAAAAGCATCAATATAAAATTTTTTATCTAATTTACCAAAACAAATGATTTTAATTTTCATAAATTAAAATTTAAATCCACCTTTTGATAGATTTGGCATTCTTCCACTTTTAATCATTTTAGTGATTTCTAAAACTTGTTTTTTACCTTTTTCAAATGAATTAATTAATTCATTAAATTCTTTTTCGCTTCGACCTGATCCTTTAATAATTCGATTTTTTCTACTTATTGCTTTTAAAACTCTTGGATCACGTCTTTCTTTTAAAGTCATTGAATCCATTAAAATTGAAAAGACAGCTAATTTTCTTTGAGCTTCTTGAATTTGTGATTCACTTACTTTATTAATAGGTAACATTTTCATTAATTTATTTAAACTACCCATTTTTGCAATTTGAGCTAATTGGTTTCTTAAATCTTCTAAATCAAATTGACCTAAAAACATTCTGTTCATAGTTTTTTGAATAGAACGTTCATCAATATTTTCTACAGCTCTTTCAAATAAAGTTTCAATATCACCCATTCCCATCAATCTATCGGCCATTCTTTTTGGATAAAAAGCAGCTAAAGCATTATATCCTTCACCTTCACCAATAAACTTAATAGGTAATTTAGTTAAATAACTAATAGATAAAGTAGCTCCCCCTCTAGCATCTCCATCTAATTTAGTAACAACAACTCCAGATAGTTTTAACTTATCATTAAACTCATTTGTAACATTAATAATTTCTTGACCACTCATTCCATCAACAACTAATAAAATTTCATTTGGTGATGTTTTTTTCTTTAAATTATCTAGTTCTTTCATTAAAACTTGATCAACTTGTAGTCTTCCTGCTGTATCTAAAATTACAACATCAAAATTATTTTCTTTTGCATACTCTAAAGCTTGTTCAGCTGTTTTAACTGGATCTTGTTTTCCTTTTTCAAATACTTGTGTATTTGTTTTTTGTCCAAGTTGAACTAATTGTTCAATAGCTCCTGGTCTATAAATATCTAATCCAACTAATAAAACTTTTTTCTTATTTTTTTTATTTAATAAATAAGCAAGTTTGTTAGCTGTTGTAGTCTTACCACTTCCTTGTAGTCCAACCATCATAACAACACTTGGTTTTTTATTTATATCTAAAGGTGCATTTTCTTTTCCTAAAATATTTACTAATTCTTCATGAACAATTTTAATCATTTGTTGATGAGCACTAGCACCTTCTGAAATATATCCACCTAAAGCTTTTTGTTTTACATTATTAATAATTTCTTTAGCAGCTTCAATATTAACATCAGCTTCTAGTAATGATAATCTAATTTCTTTTAAAGTCTCTTTAATGTTTTCTTCATTTAAAGTAGAATTTTTCATATTTTTTTCAATGCTTTTTTGCATTCTTTTTGATAAAAAATCACCAAATCCCATATTAACTCCTTTAATAATTTCTAATTAAATTATTTATTTTAAAATATCTGTTTCTTTTTTTTCTCTTATTACAGTTATAGTTATTTCACCAGGAATAATTACTTTATTTTTAATTTGTTCTTTCATTTTTTCTAAAATTAAAGCTAAATCTAAATCAGAAGCAACTAATGGATCAACAATTAATCTAATTTGACGACCTGATTGTAATGCATAAGTTTTAGCAACTCCAGGAATTGAATTTCCAATCTTTTCAATTTCATGCATTCTTAAAATAAATTCATCAATAGCATTATATCTAGCTCCTGGTCTTGAAGCTGAAATAGAATCAGCAATAGCAACAATAGCAGCTATTTCACTAGATTTTTCTTTATCTTCATGATGTGATTCAATAGAATTGATAATTATTGGATCTTCATTATATTTTCTAGCAATTTCAGCACCTAATACTACATGACTTCCTTGCTTTTCAAAATCTATTGCTTTACCAATATCATGTAATAAACCAGCTCTAATTGCTTTTTCAACATCTAAACCTAGCTCAGAAGCAATAGCTCCAGATAATTTAGCAACTTCAATTGAATGAGCTAAAACATTTTGTCCATAACTAGTTCTAAACTTTAATTTACCAATTAATTTAACTAATTCGATATCAATATCATTAATATTTAATTCTTTAATAGTATTTAATCCTGTTTCTTGAATAATATATTCTAGTTCTTGTTCTTGTTTTTTTAACTCATTTTCAATTTTAACTGGTTGAATTCTACCATCAATAATTAATTGTTCTAATGTTCGTGTTGCTATTTCTCTTCTAATTGGATTAAATGAAGAAACTACAACAACATTTGGTGTTTCATCAACAACAATATCAACTCCACCGATTTGTTCAAAAGTTTTCATGTTTCTTCCATCTTTTCCAATAATACGACCTTTAAGATCATCTGATGGTAATTTAACAATATTTGTTGTTCTTTGACTTGTAAGTTCTACTTTAATTCTTTCCATTGCTGAAATCAAAATATTATTAGAAATAATTTTAGCTTTGCTATGAGCTTGTAGTTCAGCATTTTTTAAAATAGAGATAAGTTCTTTTTCAGACTTATTTTTTATTTGTTTAATTAACAATTCTTTTGCCTGATATTTTGTTAAACCTGACACATCTTCTAAAAGCTTAATTAAATATTCTTCTTTTTGATCTACTAAAAATTTTCTTTTTTCTAAATCTAAAATTCCAGCATCTAATCGTTGAGATTTAGATTCAACAATTTCTTGACTTCTTTTTAAATCATTAGCTCTTAGATCTAATTGTTCTTTAACTCTATCTAATTCGTTTTTTTCTAATTCACTTCTTTTTAAAAAAAGCATTTTAGCTTCACTAATTTCTTTATATCCATTAGCTAAAACTTGTTTTTTAGCTTGTTTAGCTTCTTTTGTATATTGTTCAATAAGATTTTTTCTTGATTTAGATTTTCAAAAATAAAGTAAAATAACACTAGAAATAACAAAGCAAATAAAAAATATACCAAGAAAAACTGAAAGTATTATAATTATGTTTTCTTCCATATTATCTATTTTCTTTCTGCTTAAAAATTACATTATACTTAAACACTAATTTATTATAACATTTATAAAATAAAGAAATTTTGACAATAAATACAGAAAAGCAAAAAAGCGCTCTAGCGCTTTAATTTTATTTTTTAATCTTGTTTAATTAGTTTTTTAACTTGTTCAGTTAGTTCATTTATTCTATTTTCATCAGCATTTAATCATTGAATAACACTAGTTCTACCTTGACCAATTTTTTCATTTTGATAAGAATATCAAACTCCTGATTTTTCAATAATTTCATAGCTAACTAATAAATCTACTAATTCACCAAGCTTATCAATTCCTTTATTATATAAAAGTGAAATTGTTGTAGTTTTAAAAGGAATTGCTGTTTTATTTTTAACAACTTTGATTTTGATTTTATTTCCAATAATTTCTGAATTATTTAAAATATTTTCTGATTTTCTAACTTCTAATCTAATTGATGAAAAAAACTTTAAAGCTTTACCACCTGTTGTAGTTTCAGGATTTCCAAAAATAACTCCAATTTTTTCTCTTAATTGGTTAATAAAAATTACTGTAGTATTTGATTTTGCAATTAAACCGTTTAATTTTCTTAATGCTTTAGACATCATTCTTGCTTGTAATCCAATTGACTGATCACTCATTTCACCATCTAATTCAGTTTTTGGCACTAAAGCAGCAACTGAATCAACAACAATTAAATCAATACTATTTGAATTAATTAACATTTCTAAAATATCTAAAGCTTGTTCTCCATTATCTGGTTGGCTAACTAGTAATTTATTTGTATCAATTCCTAAAGTTTGACAATATTTAGGTTCTAAAGAATGTTCTGCATCAATAAAAGCAGCAATTCCACCTAGTCTTTGAACTTCACAAATAGCATGTAAAGATAAAGTGGTTTTTCCAGATGATTCTGGTCCATAAATTTCAATAATTCTTCCTTTAGGATAACCACCAATTCCTAATGCGTTATCTAATAAAAGTGATCCTGATGAAAATGTTTCAATATTTAAATTATCACTTTGGCCAAGAACCATAATAGAACCTTTACCAAACATTTTTTCAATTTCTTTAATAGCTTCTTTTAGCTCTTTTGAATTTCACATTTGAGATTCTCTTATATCATTATTTTCTATTGTATTTTGTAATTCTGTACTCATCGATCCTTTTTATCCTTTCATATTAGTATTAGGAAAAGTTTTTTAAAAAAGGATCATTTTTTTTAAAATTTTTATAACAAATTTAATTGCTCTTTTTTTAAAGCATCGTCTAGATCCTATAAATTTAGGTTTAAATTCATAAACTTTGATTTGATCATTAAACTTAATTCCAATATATGCTAGTCTTACAGGTTTATTTTCCATACTATTAGGACCAGCATTACCAGTAAAGCTTAATACAATATTTGTTTTTGTTAATTCATAAGTTTTTATCAACATTTCTTTTGCACACTCAAAAGAAATAACACCATTTTTTTTAATAACTTGTTTGTCTATATTTAAAATATTTTCTTTAAACATAGTTTGATAACAGACAAATGATCCATAAAAAGTCTTTGAACTGTTTTTAATATTTGTAATTAAATTACTAAATAATCCACCAGTAAATGACTCACAAGTTGAAATTGTTAAATTATTTTTAATTAATAATTTAACTAATTTTTTCAAACTCATAAAATCACCACAATCTATTAAAAAAAATGACGAGATTTTATCTATAACCCACGTTTTGTACTTTTCAGCGTCAATCATCTATCTAGTTAATAATAACTTCTGATTTTGATTCTTATTCTCTTAATCAGATTCCTCTACCAAAACTTGAGTTTCTTACTTATGGGGTTTACCGCGTTCCATTTCAAGATTTCTCTTTATTCGTCTCTGTGGCACTTTAATAACATCACCATAGCAAAGCCTTAGGTTAGTTAAGCCGTCAGTAATTACTTACTGCCTAAATTTATTTTTTCATTTAGCATAAACACTACAATCATCACAGATTGTGTAAGCGTGGAGTTTCCTCTATATTCTTTTTCAAATACAGCGATTGACCAATAAAATCTCTTATTAATTTTACAACATAAATAAAATAAAAGATTAGATAAACAATCTTAGTTTACTTATTAAAATTTTTTAAAAATTGTTTTTTAATTATTAAAGTTAGGAAGTTTTTTATTATCATTATTTATTTTAGATCTAGAAGCAAAATCATCAAAAACAACATTTTTGTTAACTTTTCATTTACTTAAATCTTGATCAAAACTAGATGCTTCAAAAAACATTTTACTCATATTAGTTACATTTAGAACATTTCAATTTGAAATATTTTGATTAAATGAAGTTGCTCTAAAAAACATATTACTCATATCAGTTACATTAGACACATCTCAATTTGAAATGTCTTGATTAAACATACTAGCACCTAAAAACATCGATCTCATATTAGTTACATTTTTAGTATTTCATACTAGTTTTTGATTATTATTATTAAAGTTTTTAGCATCAACAAACATTGAATCCATATTAATAGCATTATCAGTTTTTCAATTACTTAGATTCTGATTAAATTGTTCAGCTTCATTAAACATTGAATTAAATTTAGTTACATTAGAAGTATTTCAATTTGATATATCTTGATTAAAGTTTTTAGCACTTTCAAACATTTCACTCATATTTTTAATATTATCTGTTTTTCAATTTTCTATACCTTTAATTTTTGAATTTATATTTTGTTGAAATGCTAATTTTAAAGAAGTGATTTCTTTAGGTAAATGATCTGGTACTTGATTTGTTTCAGGTTTAATTTTTTCTATTTGAATTTCAAAATCTCTAGTTAAAAAATATCCAATTTTTACTAACTGATTTTTGTTATAAACTGGATTAATTCCATAACCTCAAAACTTAGATAAATCTTCTTTTGTATTTTCAATATTTTGTTTTAGTTGATAATTTATTTTTTCTTGATTTAAAATTTGATTTTCTTTAATTTGAATGTCATTTAAAAGTACTTTGACTTGTTGATTATTTTTAAATTTATTTAATTTAATTTTTATTTTAAAGTATTGATTTTTAGTAGGTAAGTTTATTTTACTTGCTTTATATCTATAACCATTAGCTTTATCATATAACCTAGTAAAAGGTTCAAACTTATAGCTTATTTTTTCTATATTTTTTAATTCTTGTAGTTGAGATTCTAAACTATTATTTTCTTTTTGTAAATTAGTAATTTTTAAATCAACTTCATTTAGTTCATCTTTAATTTTTGTACTTAACATTTCTAGAGTTTGTGTATCAAGTTGATAACAAGAAACAACTAAACTAGTTAAACTAATTACTAATAGTGAATTTAAAAATATTAATATTTTTTTCATACAAATTAATTCTCAATACTATTTTAAAAGATAAATCTCATTATAGAAAATAAAAAGTTCAAATAAATTTATTTGAACTTTAATAAAAATTATATTTTTATTTCATTTTAGGTTTAGCTACTGATGGAGTTGATGGAGTTGTAGATGAAGTTGTAGATGAATCTTTAAATTTAGGAAGTTTATCCATTTGTTTTTCTATTTTTGAACCAGTTGCAAAATTATTGTGTTTTACTTTTTCATTAACTTTTCATTCACTTAAATTTTGATCAAAACTAGAGGCTTTATTAAACATAAAGTTCATATTAGTTACATTAGAAACATCTCATTTTGATATATTAGAATTAAATTTTTCAGCTTCTGAAAACATATTACTCATATCAACTACTTTTTTAGTATCTCATTTAGAAATATCTTGACTAAAATTTTTAGCTCTTCTAAACATTGAAGCCATTGTTTTTACATTAGTAGTATTTCAAGATGAAATATTTCCATTAAATGCTTTAGCATCAGAAAACATTTGTTTCATAGATTCAACATGAGAAGTATCTCATTTATCTAAATTAGAATTAAATTTTTCTGCTCCATCAAACATTTGTTCCATATTATAAACATGAGAAGTTTGTCATGAACTTAGATCTTGATTAAATTCTTTTGCTCTAGCAAACATTTTTCTAGCAAATGCTAAATTATATGGTTTTCATTTTCCTAAATTTTGATTAAATTTAGCATTATCAGCAAACATTGAATTAGCATCTCTTAAAATTTTTACATCTCAATTTGAAATATCTTGATTAAAGTTTTTAGCACCATCAAATAAGAAACTCATTTGACAAACTCTAGAAACATCTCATTTTTCAATACCATCAACATTTGCAGACGTGATTTGATTAAATACTTTACTTAAACTATTAACTTCTCTTGGTAAAAGTGCACTTATTTTAGAAATATTTGTTGGCATTTCAAATGCTTGTACGTAATGAATATTTTTATTAAATGGTTTTAGATAATTTTCACCTTCATCATCATAATAACCCATTTGAATAACTTCAACAATGTCACTTATTTCTTGTTTGTTTCTTTTTTTAACTGGATCTTTTCAAACCATTTTTTCTCATTCGTCTTTATTTTTTTCAACAATCTTTCCTTCTTTTGTTTTATATTTTATTGATTGTTGACCATATTTAACAGATCCAACTTCTAATTCAATAACATCTTTATTTACTAAAACTTTAACTTTTTGATTTAATTTATTATTTTCATCTTTAGTTAATTTTGAAACAGTATTTTCATACAAACTACCATTTAAATCAATAGTATCACTAATTTTTTTTGGTAATTTTTCTTTAAGCATTTCAACAATTAAACTAGTATTTTTAGCACTATCTAATTTGTTTTTAAACTCTTTATTTCACAAATCTATAACAGCTTGTTTGTTATTGATAATAACTTCTGATTTAACTGGATTATTATTTGTATTATTACATGCTACTACTAAAAAACCAGTAGTACTAATCATTGCTAATGAGCTAAATAATGTTAATATTTTTTTCATCTTTATAGCCTTTTATAAATTATTTTTCTTATTACTAAATATTTAAATATTGTATTAAGTTGACCTTTAATACCACTTTTATTATAGTAAATTAATAATTTTGAGATAAAAATCTAACAAAACTAAAAAATAAATAAAAAAAGATAGAAATTTTGGTTGATCATTTCTATCTTGATTTACTTATTAATAATTTATAAATTTCATCAATTTTATTTAGTTTTTCTTCATACTCAACTAAATTTTTTTCAATTCTAGTTATTCTTTTAATAACATCAACATCATTTAAGTTATCTTTTACTAGTTTTCAATTCTTTTTAACATATTGATCTAGTTCAGTTTCAGTTTTTTGTTTATCAGTAATTAGTTTTGAAATCTTTTGATTGGCCTGTTCTAGTTGATCATTTAAATTAGAAATTTGATTTTCTAAACAAACATAATCTTTAATAATCTCATCTAAAAAATCATTTACTTCTTCAATTTTATATCCTTTATAAACTATATTAAATTTCTTATTTTGGATCTGATTAACTGACAACTTTTTCATATAATAACTCCTTTTTGATAATTATTATAACATCTTTTTCTAATACTATAATAAGGAGGAAATATGTATCCATTAAAAAATAAAGGACAATATTTAGAAACAATTTTAAATATTACAAATCAAAAATATTTAGATGAAAATATTTGTATTGTAACTAAAATTCCAACAAATATTAATTTAATTAAAATCAATAACAAAATTATTACAAACGCTACTTTTAAAGATAATTTTAATTGTGATTATATTGGTATTTATAATGGTTTATACTTTGAATTTGATGCTAAAGAAACATCAAAAGATGAATTTAACTTTAATGCTATTAGAAAAAATCAACAACAAAAATTAGATCTAGTTACTAAACATAAAGGTTTAGCTTTTATTATTTTATATTTTTCAAAATATGATGATTTTTATTTAATTTCATATGAACAAATAAAACAATATGTTAGTAAAAATAAAAAAACAATTCCAAGAGATTGAATTGTTTTAAATTGTAAAGAATTATTTTTAACAAACAAATTAAAACTAGACTATATTAAACATTTTGATCATCTAATCAATCAAATTGCTTAAATTTATTTGTTGATTTTAAAAATATTTCCACTTCTTTTAATAACTCTTCAAAACTAAAAAGCTTTTTATTAATACTTAGTTGTAAAACTTGTTCTTTTTTAATACTAGTTTTTAATAAATCTAAAAGTTTTAATTTTTGATTTTCTGTTAAACTAAATAATAAGTTTTTTTCAAGATCATTAAAAAAAGTAATATTTTGTTCTATTAAAAAAGAATCATTAACAAGTAAACCTATTTTTTGAAACAAATTAGAAAAATCAATAAAATCTGACTTAATTTCAATTAAATCTTTTTCTGCTAATAACTCTAATTCTTTTTCAATTTCAACACTAGATAAATTTAAATAATTAGCTAATAAATTAGGAGTTGTCATTTTTCTAGTTTGATCATTTAAATACATAATCATTAAAATAATTAAAGCTTGATTATCAGTCAAATTTAGTTTTTTATAATATTCTAATAATAGCTTTTTTTTAGAAATGATTCCTTTTTCTAACATTTTTAAAATCATAAAATTCCTTTTAAGTGCTAATAAAAAGGTTGTCAAGCAACCTTTTTTAAATTATTACATTAATGATTCTTTAAGTTGTTTTGCTGGTTTAAATCTTGCTGATCTAGAAGCTGGAATAACTATTTTTTCACCAGTTGATGGGTTAACTCCTTCTCTAGATGCTCTTTCAGAAATAACAAATTTTCCAAATCCGGCAACTGATACTTCTTTTCCATCAATTAAATGTTTTGAAATTGTTTGAAAGATTCTATTAACAACTTTTTCTGCATCAACTTTAGAAATATTTTCATTAATAATGATTTCTTCGATTAATTCTTTTTTAGTCATATTAAATTATTTCTCTTTTCTACTTTTCAACTTAAACCAGTCAAACACCTTTAAATGAATGGTTTAAAAGCGCTATTGGTCTAATGTTATTATATAAAATTTTATATAGTGTGTTAATAAATTCATTGCTAATTTCATATTTAATACATAGTAAATAAGCAATTTTTACTACTTTAATTTTATTAATTGTTAGATTATTTTTAACTAGTGCTTTATTAACATCATTAAGTTTTACAATATCAACACCTAACTTAAAATAAACTGAATCATTAGATAAAATATTTTCTATTAAATTAGCTAAAGTGGCAAAATTTAAAAATGATTCTAATTTAGCATTATAATTTTTAGCAATTTGATAAATGAAATTAATTATGATTGTAATTAAACTAGCTTTAGCATTATTTCCAGCATTAAGCTCATTTAAAATACCTAATGAAATATTAATTAAATCTTTAAAATAAACTACTAATTCACATGTAATTAGATCTAATGAAGGATAACTAAAAAAATATTCATTTGAAAAAATATCTACTAATTGATTGGCTAAGTTTAAATTAGGTGAAACTATCATAGCTGTTGATGGTTTTTTTAAAATAATTTCACTGGCATTACTAGGTCCATACAAGCTGACATATTCTTTTAATAAATCAGTATTTATAAATTGCTTAATAATAAAATTTGATAATAAGTCTAAATTATTTTCATCAAATCCATTAACAGTATTTATTAAAATCACAGGTTTTTTTAAATACTTTTTAATTTGATTAATAATTGATTCAACTTGATCATTTAAACAAGCTAAAATTAAAATTTCAGCATTTTCTAAACTAGCAATTAAATCAGTTGTAGCAATGATTTTATTATTAATTTTTAATTGATTAAAAGTATGATTTAAATTAATATTATTAACTATTAATTCATTTTCTGAATAAATGATTATATTATGATGATTATCAGCTAAAACATTACTTAATAAAACACCATAAAAACTAGACCCAATAATAGTGATATTTTTTTTCATATTATTTTTTCTCTCTAAAAATTAAATTAATTGGAATACTATCAAGAGCAAAACTAAATCTAATTTGATTTTCTAAAAATCTTTTATATGAAAAGTGTAAATAATTTGGATTATTACAAAATAAAACAAATGTTGGAATATAAGCTTCAACTTGACTAGCATAATAAATTTTTAATCTATTTCCATTAAATTCAGGAGCTGGATTAATTAATTGAGCTTTATTTAATACTTCATTTAAAACATAAGTTTTAATTTTAATATCTAAATTTTGTTTAATTTCATCAACTAGATCTAAAATTTTAGTAATTCTAGTTTTATCAAGTGCTGAAATAAAAATAATTTTTGCATAAGAAATATATTTAAAATATGCTCTAATTTTTTCTTCTTTTTTTAAAATTTCAGTTTCTTTATTTTTAATTAAATCTCATTTATTTACAACAATAATTACAGGTTTTTTTTCATCATAAATTAATCCACCAATATTAGTATCTTGATCTGTTATTGGTTTTGTTGCATCAATCATTAATAAAACAATATCAGCATTACTAATAGCTGATAATGATCTTAAATAACTATATTTTTCAATAGTCTGACCTAGTTTTGATTTTTTTCTAATTCCTGCAGTATCAATTACTGTATACTTTTTTTTATTATAAGAAAATGAAATATCAACAGCATCTAAAGTAGTTCCTTCAATTTCACTAACTATCATTCTATTTTCATTAACTAAAGAATTTACTAAACTAGACTTTCCAACATTTGGTCTTCCAATAATTGCTATTTTTGTTGAATCATCTTTTATAATTTCTTCATTTTTTGAAATATAAGAAATTACTTTATCTAATAAATCTCCAACTCCAATTCCATGAGTTGAAGAAATAAAATACAAATCACTAAATCCTAAACTCATAAATTGATAATTATGATCATCAATAGTTTTTTTATCATATTTATTAACTGCTAAAATTACTGGTTTTTTTGATTTGTGTAAAATTTTTGCAATCATTTTGTCATCATTATCTAAATTGTTTAAAAAATCAACAACAAAAATAATAACATCAGCTTGTTCAATAGCAATTTGAGTTTGTAGTTTAATTTCATTTGAAAATAATTGATCAGATAAACTAATTCCTCCAGTATCAATTAAAATAAATTCTCTAGTTAATCATTCTGCACTACTATAAATACGATCACGAGTAACACCAGGTTTATCATCAACTATTGATTTTTTTTCTTTAATAATTCTGTTAAATAAACTAGATTTTCCAACATTTGGTTTACCAACAATTGCTACAACTTGTTTTTTCATTATTTTTTAACTTTCTAAACTTTTTATTTTATTTACAATCATTTCAACAGCTTGATTGATTGTTAAATAAGAATTATCTATATATCAAGCATCATCTACTAATACTAAAGGTCCAATTAGTCTTGATTTATCTGTTTTATCTCTATTATATAAATCATTATAAATTTGTTTATATGATTTGTCTAAAATATGGTTTTTAATATTTTGTTCAAAACGTCTTTTTGTTCTAATTTCAAGATCACAATCTAAAAAAATCTTTAAATCAGCATTAGGTAAAACTACACTTGTTATATCTCTTCCAACAACAATATAACCTTTATTTTTTACTAGTTGTTGTTGAGCTTTAACCATATAATCTCTAACTTGTTTAATAACTGTGATTTGATTAATTACATTTAAAATATCACTACTTATTAATTTATTAGTAACATTAATATCATTTACAAAAATCTGATCATCTTTGATTTGATAATTAAAACTATCTAATAAACTAATAATTTGATTTTGCTTTTTTAAATCAATATTTTTAAATAAACAATATCAAGTAAAAGCGCGATACATCAATCCAGTATCTACAAATTGATAATTTAAAATTTCAGCAACTTTTTTACAAATCACTGATTTTCCACTACTACTTGTTCCATCTACAGCAACAATTAACTTTGACATACTTTCTCCTATAAAACAATAAATAACAATAATGAAAAAATCATAATAGCTATAAAAATAGAGATTCAAATTAAAAATCAATTCTTTTTAATTTGATACATTTGTTTTTTTCTTTCTAATTCAAAAATCTTTTTTAAATTTTCACTTTTAGTTTTTTTAATTAAATCAGTTATTAAAACTTGTTTTAAATCATTATTATTTTGAACTTGTTTTAAATCATTTTGTTCAAAATCAACTTTTGTTAGATTAGTAAAATCATTATTAATAATTTTTGATGATTCAAAACTCTGACTAGTTGTTTTTTTATGAAATTCTATATCTTTAGTCATATTTAATAAGTTAACAAAATGAAATTTTTGTTCATCTAAAACTATAAAATCAGAATAGTTTTTTAAATCAACTAAATCATTAGTAGAAATATTTTTTAATAAATTAATTTGTTTATCAATATTGTTTAAAAGCTCTTGGTTAATAGTTTGACTAATTTTAGTTTTTGCTAAATAAAAACTTCCTTTTTCAAATTCATCATAAAGATTAGTAAAACTATTAGTAAAATATTTTTCATCTAATTTAGTTAAAACATTTAAACTGTTATTAATAAATTTAGTATAGTTACCTAAACTTTTAGCACTTTTTATTTGCTGATTTACTAAATCAATTTCTTTATTAAATAATTGATTTCTAGAAGTATATTCTTTATTCATAAAACACCTATTACTAAGTTATATTTTATAATAAACAAACATAATAAAAAATGCCAACGGCATTTTTATTTGTATCTATGATTAATTGGTCTCATTTTTCATTCAACTAAAATAAATAATAATAAAGCAATAGCATATCTTAAAACATTTCAACCAAACACAGCAATAACAATAAACATATTAACTTTATTAAAAGTTAACATATTATCATCATGAACATGACCATGATCATGACCAGCATGGAAAAATAATTGCGAATTATTTGAAACTATGCTTGTATTATTTGTTTTTGAATCTATATATAAAGCTAAAATAAATCCTAAAGTTGAAACAATAGCAACTAATACACTCATAATTGGCAGTGGCGTTCATCTTTTAAATCTAGCTACATTTTTATTAGTATCGTGATGAATTGGTGAATTACTAAACATTACATTAAATATTAAGAACACAATTCAAACAATAAAAACATTAATAACAGCTTCAATTGGTGGTTGTATTCAACCATGTTCCATTCCATGAATAAAGTTATGTAAAATTGGAGCTAAAAATCCTAATAAACTAGCAAAAATTGGTCCTAAAGTAGCTATTGAAATGCACACAACTGAAATATCTAAAAATCTAGATTGAATTCATACTTGATCACTTACAGGAATTTTAATTGACTCTAATAATATATCAAGTGCACTAACTGAAGCAGTTAAAGCTAAAAAAATACCAGTTAATGCAATTTTAAATATTAATTTTCTTTTGTTAAATTGAAAAACAGTTTTTAGTTCAAATTTTTGATTCTGAATATCATCATGATTTCCAAATTGGTCAAAATGATGTATTCCGTGATAGTGATCTTTGTTTTTATGATTTTCATCTTCATGTTCAATATGTGTTTCTAGATCTTTATCAACATTGCAAACTACATCATTTAATTGTTCTTTTAATGACTTACTTTCTTTCATAATAGCCTTTCATTTATATAATAAATATTATACCAATAATATCTTATTTATAAAATTTATAAATAATTAAATATCAGTTTATTTGAAAATATTTATTATAAAATAAATAATAAGTAATTAAAAAAGCGAGGTTTTATAATGAAAAATAATGTAATTAGTATGGTAGTTGAAATCCCAAAAGGTTCATCTAACAAATATGAAGTTGATGAAAAAACAAAAAGAATCAAACTAGATCGTGTTTTATATGGAGCTAATTTTTATCCAGGAGAATATGGAATGATTGAAAACACTCTAGATTGAGATGGAGATCCATTAGATGTAATTTCATTATGTACTTATCCAACACTACCAGGAGTTGAAGTTAATGTTAGAATTTTAGGTTCAATTAAAATGGTTGATGCTGGAGAAGTTGATACTAAATTATTTGGTGTATTTAATGATGATCCAAGATTTAAAGAATACAAAACATTAAATGACGTACCAAAACACTACAGAGATGAAATTGAAAACTTTTTCTTACAATATAAAGCTTTACAAAACAAAGTTGTAAAAATTAATGGTTGAGGAACTTTAGAAGAAGCTTTAGAAGAACTTGAAGAATGTAAAGCTAGATTTGAAGAATACAAAGATCGTTTAGCTAAAGGACAAAAAGATGAAATTTTAGCTGAATGAAAAGAAAAAGGTTTAGGTCAAGCCTAAATAATTTAATAAACTTGAAAAAATAATAATGGATTACTTATAGTAATCCATTTTTTTAACTAAAAAAATACTCCTAAAAAGGAGTATTATAGAAGTTATATTAAATTATTTTTTAATTTGATCATCAATACTATCAATTTGTTTATCAATCATAATATTAATGTTAGCTAATTCACTAATTTTATTATTTAAACTAATTATTTGGTTATTTTTATCAATTAATGCATCTTTAATATGATTAATTTTTTGTTCAAGTGATTGAGAATTTCAATCAACAAATTTTAAATCATTTCTTGCTAAAAGATTAACAAATTCTTCATTATTAATTTTTAAAAGTTCTTGTTCATAGTAATTAAGTGCTAAAGTTTTTTCTAAATTATCTTTTAAATAAGATTCAACTCCATTATAAATAGCATTTAAAATTTCACTAATTTTTTCAATTACAAATTTAGCTTTTAACCCAGATTGTAAGTTAATCACGTTTTTATATTCATCTAAATACTCAATATTTGGAGTATCAATTGGTTGAATTTCTCCGTTTTGATCTTCACTAAGTTCATTTGTATTTAAACTAGCTTCTTTAAATCTTTTTGATTTTTTATCATAAAAAGCTAAATAATAAGTAGTTGATTTAGCTTCTTGAAAAGAATTAGTTGAGCTTTCTACATGATATTTAGTTAATTTTTTTAATTGATTATTAAAAATATTTTGTAGTTCATTAACATTATCTTGAGCATCAGAAATAACTGTTTTTACTTTTTTTAAAGTTTCATTAACTTTTCTTTCTAATAAAGGATTCATAATTAACCTCCTTTAGATCATTTTTATTTGTAAAATATTTTATTTTTGATTTTTATTATTTATTTGTAGTTGGTTGTGTTTAATCGCTTGTATTTGAATTGTTCTCTGAATTATCTGATGCATTGTTATTTTGTTGATCATTATTAGTTGGAGTATTATCATCTACTCGACCTATTAATGTAACAGTTTGTAAACTATTATAAGTAAAGTCTTTAGCTTTAAATCTAAAGTTTAATAAATCTGTTAAAAGACCAAAATCTAAATCGGCATTACGTGTTGAAACAATTGAAATACCTTTAGAAAAATCAACTACTTTATCAAATCCTTCGTTATATGTAGTTTGAAAATCTTTGTTTTTATAGAATAATGATTGATAATGATTACCTAAATTTTGATAAATACTAAACTTTTTAACTCCTAACATATTAGAAGTTAAATACTGGTCTTTTAACCTTTTAGCATCAGCACTAAAATCTAAACTATAAAAACTAGTTGGATCTGTTATTTCGTTACTATTATTTAGGTATTTTTCTCATTCAGATCAAATGTTAAAATCTTTATCTTCAAAATCTTCTAAATTACTTGGTTTTCCTGTCATATTGAATAGGTTTTTTCTTTGTGAATAATGAATTTCAGTTTTAACATCTTTATCTGTTGTGTATGGGAAATTAGGATTTGCTTTTCTAATTCCATAAAATTTATGAAATTCTTCTAACATAATTTCAATACCTTTATAATATGCATCAAACATATTAGATTTTTTATAACCTTCATATTTTAGTTTTTCTTTGTTGTCAAAATCTATATTTCTATCATTTTGATCAATTTGTACTACATAATTAAAATTAATGTTTCCTAGATCATGAATATATCCACTTTTTAGTTTTAATTGTAAACCTTTTAATTCAAAACTTTCAATTGCAGTTGCTGATTTAAATAGATTTTTTAAAAGATCGTCTCTATCAAATTTTTTACTAAATTCAGATATATCTTTTTCATCTAAAAATTCAAATTTTGAATAAATATCAGTTAGTTTTTGTTTAATTACTTCTTTAAAACTAGTTAATTTATTTACTCAAGGTTCAATTAGATCTTGAACTAAATTCATATCTCCCTGTTTTGTAGTAATTAAATCTAGTTTTTGATTTTTATTAACTTCACCAAAATATAGATGCAATAATTTGTATGCCTCTTCTTTTAAAGAGCCACCATCTTGATTATTATAATTTCTTTCTAAAGGACCAATTTTTAATTCTGTTTTAATTCTATCAACATCAGTTTTTTGCTCTGGATCTTTATATGAAATTTCTAAATTCTTAACTACTTGATTTTTATTGTTTTTTATTAATTTTTCTGAAATTTCATCTTTGATTTTATCGGCTAATTTTTGACTATAAAGATATGTTGCATTTTTATAATTATAGCTAGTTGCTGTTAGTAAATCTTGAGCAGTTAAAGATTCGTGTTCATTTAATAATTTTTTTAATTCTTTAAAATCAACTGTTAAAAGATCTTTATTATTAAATAGTGAATTAGATCAAAATTTCTGAATATTATGAACTAATTCAATAACAGCATTTTCACTAGAAATATTAATTATAAAATCATTTGAAATAATTTCTCTTTTAGTTTGTCCATGACCATCTTTATATTGATAATTAAAGTCTAATCCAATTTTAATAGTTGAATTAAATGAACCATTATCTTCTTCTAAAAATTTCATTTTAGAATTATCTAATCTAAACTTAAATCCTACAACTAAATTGTTATTAAAATTATCTAATAGAATTCTATATTTATCAATTCCTGTTTTTTTTACTTGTTCTAAAAACAACCTTTTAGCACTATGAATACCTAAAACAGTTTCTAAAGTTTTTTGAAATTCTTCTTTTCTTCTATTTGTAAGATTAGAATAAAAACTATGATATCCATCTTTATCTTCATTTGGATCTCTTTCGCTTACAAGTTGCCTAATACTTTCTTTTGAAAAAAAGCTTTGATTCTCATCTAGATCTTTTGATAAAATAGCTGTTCTTGAAACAATATAAGGTCTTACAGCCTCATTATAAGCATCTCTCATTTGACTATTAAAACTCTTAATTAAGTCAAGTATTGATTTATTTCTATCACTACTATCAGGTTTAGTAGTTGGATCAGGTTTAGTGTTTGAATCAGGTTTAGTATTTGAATCGGGTTTTTTGTCTTCTGATTTATCTCTAATACATGCAACAACTGGACTTGCAGCTAGTGTTATAAAACTAGAAAGTGTTAATAATTTTAGTAGTTTATTCATTTTTTATCCTTTCTTTTTTAGATTTTTTTATTGTTGAAAATCTAATTATTCTAAGGTTTTAATTCTTTTTTAAAATGTGATTGACTGCTATTTTTAAATGTACTAAAAGTTTTTATTATAGTTATTATCATTGATTAGTTAAATTATTGATCATTAGTAATTTTGTTTGCTTTTGTTCTTCTATGTTTTTAAGAATTTGATGAATATTTTTTATATCTTGTTCAAATTTATTTAATGAATTATTAAATTTATCTAATTCAACTTTAAAAATACTTCCATTATTTATCGCATCATTAAAATCATCAAACGCTTCTTGTACTGATTCAAAGCTTTTTTTAGTCTCAATTGTTTGTTTTTTTAATAATGATATTTTTTGATATGAATTATTAAAAAAGGTTTTTAATGCATTTATTTTTACTGTATTAATTTTTTTAATATCAAATTGATCGAGATCTAATTTGAAATTTTCAAATTCTTTTTTTAGGTCTTCTATTTTTTGTTTTAAATTATCTAGTTCACTAATTTTAGTATCAATAACTATATTTACATCTTTAATATCTTTAAGTATTACTTTAATTTCTTTTAATTGATTTTGACTATCTAATAAGCTGTTATTTATTGTTAGTAACTTTTCTTTAGCACTACTAGAAAAGCTTTTTATAACATTTAATTGATCTATATTAAAATTTGTAGAATCTAGGTTTTGGATTCTATCATAAAGTTGTTTTAAGTCTAATTCAAACTTAACTAAATTATCATTAGCTGGTGTTATTTTTGTTTGAGCGTTTTTAACAATTTGTTTTAAATTATCTAGTTCTTTTTTAATAACGTTTGTATATTCTATTTTTTGAATTATGTTTTTAAGTTCATTTAGTTGTTTTTCTAAATTAGTTAATCCTACTTTAGCTCTTTGGATTTGTTCTTTTGTAAAAATTGTTTCTTTTATATCATTAATAGTTTTTAAAAGATGTTTTAATTCATTTAAAACATTTTCTATATTTAAAGTTATAAGTAACACATTATTCTTTATTATTTTAATTTCTTTTTTTAATTCTTCTAACTCTTTTTTATTAAGTTGTTCATTATTTGATTGATCTAGTGTTTGTTTAACTAGTTGATAATCTTTTGTACTTTTATTTATAGTTTGTAAAAAAGAGTTTGTTTTTGTTTTTATTGTTTGTAAGTTTTCATTTAATTTAGCTAATTGATCTTTTTTAATATCACTATTAGTTAATCTATTAAGTTCATTTTCAATATTATAAATATCAATTTGAATTTCTTTTAAGTTCTTAGTTGAGGTTTTTATATTATTATCTATTGTTATTAATTCATTTTTTAGTTTTAAAAGTATTTCTTTATTTTCATTAAAAACATTATTAGGATGTAATTGTTCATTATTTGATGAACTGTTATTAGAGTTAGTGTTATTATTAGGACTTTGATTTGTGTTATTACAAGATAAAACTAAAAAAGAAATAACTGGTGTAAAACTAATAATAGATAATAATTTTAATAAACTTTTCATTGTATTCCTTTCTTTAGTTAAATAGGTTTTAAAAATCTCTTTTTTTGAATTTTAAAAAAGCTATTAAAAAACTAAAAATATTTATTATAAGTAAAATAATTAAATACAATTCAGGTTTAGTATAGTTGTTAATTGTGTTGGGGTTAATAATATTATTGTTTAAAAGTTCGAGATCATATTCTAAATAACCTAAAAATAAGTTTTTTTGATTTTCTAAGTTTATATATGAATCTGAAGCTGGACTAAATCAAATCTCATTATAATAAAACCCTAAATTACTAGTATAAAAAGTCCATAACCCATTATATAAGTTCAAATATGAAAAATATCTCATTTTTTTTCTAGTATTAAAATAAGCTGATCAATCTGATTGATCTTTTAAAACAGAACTAGTAGATAACATAATATAACTACTAGAATATCTAATAAAATAATTTTCAAGTATTCTTGCTATATACATTAGATTAAAGTTTAGTTTATTTATTAGATTTTTAGAATTAAAGAACTTAAAACCATCACTATTAAAACCTAGTAATTCATATTCATAAATACTTTTTATATCATCTTTAGTAAGGTTGTATTTTTCTGAATTTAAATCATTAGTTTTGATTAAATAATTACTATTTTTTAAATTATCTAAAAACAAGAAATCATAAAGTAAATCATATTTACTAGTTTGTAGATCAGTTTTAAAAAAACTATTTATTTCATTAGAAAAATTTTTAAAATCAATTAGAATTCTTTTTTTATTAATATCAGTTGTTTGATCAATTAATAAGTTTAATTGTTGATTAGAAATAAAAGTATTATTTAATACTAGTTGTAAGTTAAATAAATCGTTTTTATTTCATTTATTTAAAATCTTGTTATTTTCTTGTGGTTTTGAAAATAACTTTAAATTGTTTTCTTTAATAATTACTTTTTGATCATTAACAAGACCAAGATCTTTTCATATTTTAATTCTTAAATCAATATTATTTGGATTAGAAAATTGATCTTTTAAAAATTTATTATTTATAAAATATGAATAAATATATTTAGATAAGTAAGGATATTTAATTTGAGAATTTAAAATGTTTTCATTTAGTGTAAATGTATCATAAATATCAGTTAGTTTAAAAATTTCAACTTTGTTATTTTTATCTAAAAACTGAATGTTATAACTTTTTTCATTAGCTTTAACAAATGACAATGGTATATTTGCTACAAAACATAAACTAACTAGTAGAGTACAAATTATAGTTGTAGTTTGTAAAGAAAAAAGAAACATTAACATACTTATAAAATTAATTAGACAAAATGAGGCAAACAAATTGTATAAAAAATATACTAATGTCATTTTTAAAATAAAACTATCGTATTTAAAACTATTAAAAATACTATAGACTAAATTGATAAAAACAAAACTTAAAAATATATTTATTAAAATAATTAAATTAATTAAAAAGTATTGTGAGAAAAAAAACTTAGTTCTACTGACTTGGTTTGTTAAAACAATATAAGTAGTTTTATCTTCTAAATTTTTATTATAAAAAAATTGAATCATTTTTAAAATAAGGACAAATAATAAACAGCAAGTAAAAAATAAGATGTAAAAATTAAAGATAATCACTTGTTTTTCTCCACTTTTTAAAAAACCAAGTAAGATTCCAATTAGAATTGAAGCTAAAATATTTAAAATGTTTAAAATAGAAAATAAACGTTCTTTAATAAGATTTTTTAAACAAAATTTAATCAGTTTTCTAAAAGGAATTTTTTTATATTTAATTAAGTTTAAAGAATCATCAAGTTTTTTAGAATTTTTGACTTTTTTAGGCATTTTTAAAAGATTAGATTATTTAACTAGTTTTTCTAAGAACAATAATTCACGTAGTTTATTTTGTTCTTCTTTAATTTCTTGTTTAAGTCTGTTTAATTCTAAAACACTTTCTTTTTCTTTTAATTTGTTATCAAAACTTTCTAGTTTTTGATCAAGCATTTTTTCAAAGTGCAATTCTTTTTTAAATTGTTCTAAATCTTGATGATAAGCTGAAATTTCAGATTTTAATTGATTTAATTCATAGTTATTTACTAAATCAGATTGATTAGAATAATTATGATTAATTTGAGTTTTTAAAATGTTAATTTGATTTTTTAAATCTAAATATTGATCAGTTAAATCAGAATCACTTAAATGAGTTTTTGATTTATTATTACAAGGATCATTCATATTTTTTGATTGTATAAAAAGTGTTTGTTCGATTTTATTAACTTGATTTTTAATAAAATCCTTTAATTCTAAAATTTCTTTTAAGTTTTTTTCAGAGTTATTAAATGTGTTATTTTGTTGATTTAATAGATCAACTTTTTTTAAAAAATCTGTTTTGATTTGTAAAATATCATTAATTTGAGCTTTTAAATCATCTAAAAGTATTTGATAAGTATCTAAATCATTTTGATTAACTTGTTGTTTTAAGTTTTTGATTTCATCAAATATATGTAAAAATGTTTTTTCTAAATTATTATTAAGTAGATTATTATTATTATTATTATTATTATTATTTAATATCTCAACTTCATAATTAGTTGAAGCTGAATCACGCAAGTTAGTTATATTAGAAATATTATTTATAGTTTTATTTAAACTTAATGTATTGTTATAATCTAAATTCTCATTTAAAGAATCTAGTGAGTTTTTTTGATATTTAACATTTATAGTGTTTTTATCTTCTAAAGCTTTTTTTATCATATCAATATCAATTGATAGACTTTCAATACTTTTTATAAAAAAGTCATGTTTTTTTAAAAGATCTAAAACATCACTAAAAGTTTGAAATTCTTTTAAACCAACTACTAAAGAATTCTGATCATAATTGATATTAAAAGTTAAAATATCGTTTTTGTTTAAAATTTGTTCTACATGTTGTAGTGAAATATTATTTTTAAATGTAATCTTTGTTTTTTTATACAAATTTAATTCTTGTTTAGTACCACAAAATAGTAATTTACCTTTTTCTAAAATTATAAAATTATCAATAATGTCATAAACTTCATCAATATTATGAACTGTTAGAATAATAGTATTAAAGTTTTTCTTAAATTCATTTAAGATCGTATAAATTTCTTTTCTTCAATAAGAATCTAAATTTGCTCCAGGTTCATCACATACTAAAATTTTAGGTTCTTTTATAAAACATAAAATTAAATTAATGCGATTTTTCATTCCCCAAGAAAAACTTTTTAAAGGTTTATCTTTTGATTCTCATAAATCAAATCTTTTTAGTCAATATTCTAGTTTGTCTTTAACTAGCTTATCTTCTAAACCCATAACATAGCACATATTGTATAAAAAATCATAAGCTGAGATTGAGTACAAAGAAAAGTCCATTTGTGAATAAAACCCAATATCAGAATTGTTTTGAATTGAGTTATTCTTTTTTCTTTCGTTTTTATTAATAAAAATGTTTCCTTGATAATTAATACTAGTTCCTAATAAAGAATTGATAAACACACTTTTTCCTGAACCACTAGTTCCTAGTAAAGCAGTGATTTTTCCTTTTTCAACATTAAAAGAAAAAGGCCCAATTTCTATATCTTTAAACTTTTTATAAAAATTATCAACTACAATTGAGTATTTCTCATTTAATACATCAGAATGTAGATTCTTAGAAACATTTTTCATCATAAATTCCTTTGTACTATATATGCAGATTTGAAACTCAACTAAACTACTTTTTTAGTTTTTTTAATATAGTTTTGGTTGATCCAAATCTTACTTTTATTTTTACAAAAAAAAAAAAAAAAAAACAAGCCTAAAAAATATACTTTAAAGGCGTTGTAATGTTGATAAGTATAATAAAAAGCCTAGAACATAGGCTTTTTTGCAATTAGCTTTAAATTGAAAATTTTTATTTTTTTTTATAAAAAAAATTAAAATAATCATATTTTTAAGAAATTCTTTTAAATAAATCAAAAAAGTTAATTGATAAAAGATAATAATTTTTTAACTTTATTTTAAGTTAGTTACAAAACATATAGTTTTCTTATTAAAAAAGGCATACTTAAGTATGCCTAAAATTACATTACATTTGTTTCTTTTTCTTTTTTACACTTCTATAAATTATAAATCCAGAAGAAGCTAATAAAGCAACTGACAGTAGAGAAAGACCAACATAAACTCCTACTTTAGATTCAATTTGAAGTTCAGCTTCATCTGTGTAAGTTTGATTATTTGTTTTAGCCTTTACAAGAACTTTTTTATCTATTCTTTCAATTTTTAATTCCTTAACATCTAAATTTGATTTAGGATTAGCTTTAGCAACTGCTGCTAAAATTGTGTCATCTTTATTATCTGGTAAACTCTTTAATTTAGTTACTTTAACTAGTGTTTTTAAGTTATTATTTACATCAAATATTACAGTAACTGTTTTAGTTCCGTTTCCATTAGTTTTATTTTTTATTTCAATAACAGCACTATCACTAGAATTGCCATTACTTGTTGTAGTACTTGATCCAGAAGAAGTAGTGCCTCCATTAGATTTAACAGTAACTTCTATTTTATCTTTTATTTTAGGATCACCTAGTCCATTTTGTTTAATAAAAGCATTCTTAATTATTTCTTTGTCATTTTTGCTAACAAATCCTAGATCTCTTACCTTAACTAATTTGTTTAAGTCAATCTTTTCTTCTTGAGTAGTTGTAGCATCATTCATTTTAGTTTTATCACCACATGCAATAACAAAAGCTCCACTTGTAGCTACTAAACCAACTGAACCTAATATTGTTAATAACTTCTTCATTTATATCCTTTCATAGGCTAATAGAATATTAATATCATCAAAATTTATTATATACCATCTACTAAAAACAACTATAAAATATAATTAAATTCAATAGGTTTTCATAAAATAAAATCAGTATTTTTAAATAGAATAATTTTAGATAAAAAACATTTTTTATAATATGAATTTTAGTTTAAAAATTCTATAATTTTTTGCTTTGCTTCGTTTTGATCTAAAAGGTTTTCTAAAACAATTTTTTGTTTAAAATCAATACTATTTTGCAAATCTATTCCACAAACTACAGCTAGAATAGATTCATCATTTGGATCAAAAGAATTTAAATTAGTATGTGTTATTTGAATTGGTAGATCTAATTGTTTAACTACATTTTTTAAATTCATTTCAATTAATAATGATGATCCTAAACCCTGACCACAAACAGCAACTATTTTGTATTGCTTTTTAAGATCATATTTATTAGTTATTATCTTATTATCATTTATAATTTCAACTTGTTCTTTAGTAGTTTTAATATTTTTAAATATAGTTTTTTTAGTTAAAAAACTATATATTGGTAGAATAGTTCAACTAATAATACTAATTAGTAGTAAAACTCAAATACCAGCTTTACTTCCAATTAATTTTAATAAAATTCCAATTGGTAATCCTAATAAAAAGTCGCCATCACCTCAAGCTATGTGTTGTTTAGAACTAGCTATGCTTGGTATCATTTCTAAACCAATAAATAAAAATGGTACAAATGAAATAATTAACCCATTAATAAATGAACCAATAATAGCTCCTTTAATACCACCTGTTGAATTTCCAAACACTCCACAAGTAGCTCCAACAAAAAAGTGTGGAACTATACTTGGAATAATAATTATTCAAAGATTAACATTAATGTTTTTTAAACTAACAATTAAAATAGTAATACTCATAGCTATAATTCCACCAATAAATGATGAAATAAACCCAATTAAAACTGCATTTGGTGCATAAGGAAATACAATGGGACAATCTAGTGCTGGTTTTGCATTAGGAACTATTTTTTGTGATATTCCTTGAAATGATGGAACAATTTCAGCAATAAACATTCTTACTCCAATTAAAACAATTTCAACTCCTGCTGCAAATGTTAAAGCTTGTAATAAACCTTGTACAAAAACATCTTTTTGATTTTCAATAATTTTATGTACTACCATTTGCTCATATCCATGAACTATAAAAGTAGTAAAATAAATTATTAAATAAAGTAATAACATAGTTAACCCAATAGCTACATTAGTATTTCTTAAAAATGCTAATCCTTTAGGAAAATTAACATCTTCAGTATAACGTATTTTCTTTTTACTAATTTTTGCTATTAATGATCCAATAAGTGCTGATAAAAAATAACCTAATGATCCAGTATGGCCTAGTGCTAAATTATTATTATTTGTAATTTTAACAACATGTTTATTTAATAGTGCTGGAGTTAAAACCATATAAATTGAAACTAATAAAGCTCCAGAAATTACTACAGTTGTTAGGTTTTTAACTTCATCTAAATTTAAACCAGCAACATGCATAACACTTGCAAACATTGTTGAAAAATAAAATAAAACATGACCTGTTAAATAAATATATTTAAATTTACTAATTCTAGCTAAAACTATATTTAAAACCATAGCACAAATCATAATTAATGATCCAGCTAAAACTATTTTTGAAATACTTAAAAATAAACCTGGTAAAACATCATTACTAGCAATAGCTCCAGATCTTTGAAATAACAAGTTAAAAGCAAAACCAAGTTTTTGAATAGATCCAGCAATAATACCAGCTCCAGCTCCAATAATTAAAAAACCAATAGCTGTTTTAATTGTTGAAGTTAAACATTCACTAAACTTCTTTTTTTGTAATAAACTACCTATAAAAGCAAATAAAGCTACTAATATAGCTGGTGTTGAAATAAATTCTGTAAAGAAATTTAAAACATATTTTCCAAACTCCATATTAAGCCTTTCTATTTATCATATTTTTGTAAAACTAGTAGTATATCTTGTGTGTTTTTAACCTTTTCTAATTCATTTAAAAATTCTTTATTGCTAAATAAATTTGCAAATTTTTCCAATAAATCAATATGAGAATAATTATCTTTTGCAAATAATGACAAGCAGTATTTAACATGATATTTTGTATCATCTTTAAAAACTACAGGTTCTTTAAAAACAGATAAACTAATAGCATTATTTTTATTTTTTCATTCATCTTTTGGTGTTAAATGAAGTAAAGCTATTTGTGGAGCAATAATATAGTATGGTCCTAGTTTATTTGTTAATTCTATTAATTCTTTTGAAAAATCATCATCAATATAATGATTATTTATTAATAATTGATTAGCTATTTGTATAGCTTGTTGTCAAGAAGTAATCTTTGTATCTATATAAGTTACAAGTTTTTCTTTAAATAGCATAATACCTTTCTATTTTAATAACACACTTAAATTTTATAATTTGTATTAGTGAATAAAAAACTAAAAAATGAAAGGGTAATATAATATTAATTAAAATATAAAGCTTGGATTTTTTATATAGATGTCATTGAATAAATAAAAAAGAAGAATTTTATAATTCTTCTTTAGTTGATTTATTGTACTGTGTTGTATTCTTCCATATCTAAATCATCGATATTTCATGAAGAAGTATTAGATGAAACAGAGCTGTTTGTTTCTCTACTTCTTGAACTTGTTGTATTTCCTTGAGTTGAACTATCAGATTCTGAGTGCTCAGTAACAGTTTCTGATTCTTTTGGCATTTCAGAATTACCTTCATTTGGTTCACGTTGTTCAGTTACTTTTGAATCTCCTAAACCATTATTCAGATCATTTGATCCTTCAGTTTTTTCTTCTTTTAATTTTTCATTTTTTATTTCTGTTCCCTTAGAACCGTCATTCATATCATCATTTTCATTAGAATTATCTGAATGAGAATTGTTATTTGAAGTAGCAGTTGGCACCTTATCAGTACATGCAATTGCAACTGATGCTGTTGAAGCTACTATACTAATTGAACCTAATAAAGTTAATAACTTTATCACTAACATTACCTCCTAAATAACTAATTTAATTAGCAATATCTGATTTATAAACATAACAACATTATATATGTATATATAAAATATATCTAAGGTCAATATTATTTTTTAATAATTTAAATATGTTAAAGATATATGAATAATTTTTAGTTTATTTTTATCACTAAGACTTAGGTTTTAAAAATTTTTTTTTCTAAAACTATATAAATAAAAAAACTTATTAATTATATAGACTGATAATTATCTACATAACTAACAAGATTTTACGAATTAAAAATTAAAAATATTCTTCAAAAATAGATTTTAGTCTAAATTTATTATACTAGAACTTCATCTTAATAATTTATTAGATTTTTACTAGCTAGTAATTCTATATTTTTAAAGAATTTATATATTTTAGTTTCAAATATAACTAGAAGCTAAGCCAATTGAAGCACCCGATGGGTCTCCTGCTCCTGGAATTCTATCTTTTTTTGGTGTTTTTTGTTCTTTTGGAGCAGGAACTTTTTCTCCTTTAGTTGGGTTTAGTTCTTTTCATTTTTTTTCAATTTCTGTAAATTTTTTATTTACTAATGTAAGTGCTTGTTCTGCTTTATCAATTTTGTTTGCTATTGTTGAGGGAAGATTGCCTTTATTTTCATATGGTTTTCCTTCTTTTAGAGCATCTTGATATTTTTGGTTAGCATCTCTTAATTCTTTTTTGGCGTCCTTATAAGCTTTTTCAACTTCTTCTAATTCTTTTTTCATTTCTTCTTCTGAATTTTTACCTACACTAGGTGAACCTGCAGATTTTTCAGTAGATGAATCTTGTCTAGCTTCATCAGATTGTTCTGATTTTTGAGATAAAGTTCCACTATCAGCAGTTTTTTTTACAACTACACCCAAAGTTTTTCCCTCACAAGCAATAGCAACTGCTGCAGTTGAACCAATAACAGCTACTGATCCTAATAATGTTAATAATTTTTTTATTAATATGTATTTTGATAATAATTAAATTTGCTAGACATCTGATTTAAAAGATATTACATAGCAATATAGTATTATATATATTAGATATATATTATGTCAATATCTTATTTTAAAAATAAAATGTGATATAATACGGATTTTTAAGAGTTATAGTTTTGGTCTGTTTTTTTTTTTTTTTAATTTTTAGTGGGATTGTTTCTTATTTGTGAGGATGAGCAAATAAAAAAAATAGATCCTAAGGATCTAAAAAATTTAATAATTATTAAATTTATGACATTTTTAATTAACCTTAACTCTATTATTTACACTAACTTCACTATTTTTACTTTAATCTATAAATTTATCTAATGAATTACTTTAAAGTTATTAATTCTAATGATATTAATAAATTTTTATAAATAAAAAATCTTATTATTTACATACAAATACTTTATGTATAAATAATAAGATTTAAACTATTGTAAAAGGACCAGTTCATTTATAATGATTAGTTCAAAAGTTATTTATTTTAAAAACTGGTATATAAGTTCATTTAATATTTAATGCATAAATTCTAGCTGCTTTAAAATCATATTCATACATTTCTAAACTTGAAGACACTAACTTACTAACTTCATCATTATAATATAGTTCAATTTTATTTTTAATAATAATAGAAATATAGTAATTAATAAATAAACAAATAATTAATGAAAAACTTAAATAATTAAATATCATATACTTTCATAATTTGTATAAAAAATTAATATTCATATTATTTTGATTATTAGTTAAATTACTAATTTGAAAATTATCTGTAATCACATTATAAACAAATAAAAACAAATTAATTAACATAGATAAACTTAATAAAATAATTAGTAAAGTAGGAATAGTTAAAAGAGTTAGTCTATAAGCTTTTAATAAACTGTCTTTTTTTATTTGCTTTGCTGAAATTCATAACCTTGAAATTAAATAATCTAATTCATAACCAACTGATTCAAATATACGTTTACTAATTATAATTTGTTTTTTATTTTTATTAATATTTTTAAAAACTTTAATCATATTATCAGTATCAGTATAAATAATTTGATAATCAGTTAAATTAAACATGATTTGAAATTGTCTAATTGCTTTATTAATATCTGTTGAATTAATTACTAAATTACTAGAATTAATAAAAGGTACTTGGTGATTTAAATAACTTCTAGTAGTTATTAAATAAATTAATAATATTAAAAATATCATTAATAAATTCACTATTAATAAAACAAAATTAACTAAACTAAAGTTCATACAATCACCTAACTTAATTTAAATATTTTTAAACTTATTAATATTTTATTAGTATTATTAAATAATTAGCTAATATTTGTAAATAAAAAAGTTGTATTTCTACAACTCGGCATTGTGATAAACGTTTTGTACGTCTTCTAGTTCATCTAATTTATCTAATAAAGTTTGTAATTGTAATTTAGCTTGCTCATCTTTAATTTCTATTCTTTTATCAATTGGAATAGCTCTAATTTCTGAAATTAAATATTCATCAATATTTAATTTATCTAATGAGTGTTTTACACTATTATAAGCTTTAAAAGGAGCATAAATAATAATAGTGTCATCTTCACAAATTAAATCATTAATTTCAACTTCATCACTCATTAAAGCTTCTAAAACTTCATCTTCTTTTTTATTTTTAAAAGCAAACATTGCTACATCTTCAAATAAAAAGCTTACTTTTCCATCAGGATTACCTTTATTTTTATTAAAAACTTCTCTAATCATAGCAGCTGCTCTATTAACATTACTTGTTAAAGTATCAACTAAAATTGCTACATTAGATGGACCTATTCCTTCATATCTATTTGAAACATAATTTTCAGCATCACCACCAGCAGCTCTTTTAATTGCTCTTTCAATTACATCTCTTGGGATTTGATTAGCTTTAGCTTTATCAATTACAGATCTTAAAGCTAAATTTGAATTTGGATCAATTCCACCTTGTTTTGCAGCCATATAAATTTCTTTTGCTGCTCTTCCGTTTGCTGCAGATTTTTTAGCAGCAGTCTTAGCCATTGAAGCGGCTCTTACTTCATGTGCTCTTCCCATATTAATTACCTCTAATTTGGATTTTTCATTGAGTTTAACTTATTCATAATTAATTCTATTTGAGTTTTGACATCTAATTCAGCATCAACTACAAAAAAAGGAAAATCATAAACATTTTGTTTGTAAAACTCTTCATAGTTTTTATTTAAAGTCTCTCAGTATTCTTCACCAATTAGTAATTCTTCACTTCTTCCTCTTTTTTTAATTCTACTAATTGCAGTTTTAGTTGAAACTCTTAAATAAATAACAATATCAAAACTTAGTTTGTTTTCAGGAATTTTTAAGTTTTCTAAAACAACATTATTATAAAAATCAATATATGTATTATAGTCAGTTTGATCAACATTATTTAAATCATAATTAACTTTCATAAAAATAGGATCTTCTAATAAAGTTCTATCAAAAATAATGTTTTCTAAATTTTTTGCTTGTTTTAATTGTTTAGATCTAGCTGTTAACATGTAAATTTGCATTTTAAAAACAGTCTTTTTTAAATCTTTATAGTATTGTTCAAAATAAGGATTTTCTTCAACTGGTTCTTTAAAAATCTCATATCCTAATTTTTTACTAATTTCAGCTGAAATTGTTGATTTACCAGCTCCAACAGTACCAAAAATTGCAATTTTCATTTTTCTCCTTTATTTATTATTGTTTTGTTTTAAAGAATGATAAATTCCATAAAGTCTTTTAACTTCATGAGTTTTTAATTCACGATATTGACCTGGTTTTAAATCAGCAATTTCTAAAAATTCAATTTTAGTTCTTTTTAGCTTTAAAAGTTGAGCTTGAATAGATTCAAACATTTTTTTAACATGATGTTTTTTGCCTTCATTAATAGTTAGTTCTACAATTGAAGTATTTTTTAATTTGTCATATTTAACTAATTTAGCACTATAAGCTTTTGTTAAATAATCATTATCAATATATACACCTTTAATTAATTGGTTTATTTGTTGTTTATTAACTTGGCCTTGACAAAGACCTTGATATGTTTTTAAAAACTCATATTTTGGATGCATTATAAAATTAGATAACACCCCATCATTTGTCATTAATAATAAACCACTAACATCATAATCTAATCTTCCAACTGGATAAACTCTATGATTTAAATCTTTAAAAAAATCATTAACAGTTTTTCTTTTTTTAGGATCATACATAGTAGTTAAAACTAGTCTTGGTTTATAAAATAAATAATAATATTTTTGATTATTTGAATCAGATAAAACTAATTTATTATCTATTTTAATTTCAGCTTTAGGATCAATTTTTACTCCTAAAGTATTAATGATTTGATCATTAACTTTAACTCTATTTTCTAAAATTAATTTTTCAGCAGCTCTTCTTGAACAATACCCACGAGAACTAATTACTTTTTGTAGCCTTTCTAAACTCATTTTTTCTCCTTAACTAATAATAAGGTTATTAGATGCTTTGTTTATAATATCAAATAAATAAACAAAGCTATTGATTTTGACTATCTAAATTAAAATCATCAATATTACCATACAAATCAAGATTTTGTTGTTCTTGCTTTATTTCATTATTATTTTCTATAGCTTGTTTAATATCATCATCACTAATTGTTGGTAGTTCTTCAATCCCACCTTTTATATTAAACACTTTAAAAAAGTTATCTGTTATTCCATACAAATTACTTCTATTATTTTCAAGATCTTTTCCAACTACTTTAATTAGTTTTTTTTCTCTTAGTTTATATAGTTGATAAGTTGAATCAACATTTCTAATTTCATCAATTTGTTGTTTTGTAATTGGTTGTTTGTATGCAATAATTGATAAAACTTCTATAGTTGAATGAGATAACTTTTTATTTTCATTATATTGTTCTAATTTAGCAAAATATTCATGTAATTCAGGTTTTGTTTGTAATCTGTAATTATTTTTTTTATAAGTTTGAATACAAAAAGCAGAAGATGGATCTGCTAAATATTTTTTATTTAATTGGATAATGATTTCTTTAATTTCAGTTGGTTTTAAATTATCTAAAACAGTTTGAATATCTAATAAAGAAACACCATCATCACCATAAATAAACAATAACCCTTCAATAATAGCACTATATTGTTGATTCATTTGCAATCACCTCTAGTTGTTGAGCAATTAAGTTTTCATTTTCAATTACTTCTTTTCTTAAAGATATATAGATTTGATCATCTATACTATCAATTACTAAAATTTGATATCTCACTAAATCTAAAACTGCTAAAAATATCACAACAAAGTTTTTTAAATTTAGTTCTAAGATTTCTAGTAATTCTTCTAGTTTTCATTCTTTAAGTTTTTGAGAAGTTATTTTATTAACTACATCTAAAATCACTTCATGAACTGTTAGACTTGGAGTAGTTAAAGTTTGATAAATTTCAGTTTCTAAATCAAAATCAGCTTGGTATTTAAAAGCATTTGAATTAGTAATTACACTATAAAAAATTTCAGTTAATTTGTCTAAATCTAAATCATTTAAATCAATTAAAGGATCTGGATTTTCAAAAACTAAATCTTTTTTAAAGTTTTGTTTTGATCTTTTTTTTGAAAAAGTTTGTAAATAAGCTTCTTGAGCATTAAAAAGTCTGTCAGAAATTTCTTTAATTTGGTTATATTGACTAATTTGATAAACTAAATCATCATAATCAACTACTTGTTCTTGATCTACTTGTTGATCTTTAAATAATAAATGTCGAGATTTTAATTCAATTAGTTGTGATGCAATAATTAAATATTCACTAGCAATTTCAATATCTAGTTGTTGATTTTGTTTAATATATGCTAGATATTGATCAACAATTTCTATTAAACTTAGTTCAATAATATCTAGTTTTTTTTCTTTAATCATTAATCACAATAATTCAATTGGACCTGAAAATTGGTCAATTGTTAATTCTTGTCAGTGTTTCATATTAGCTTTCTATAAGTTAGTTGAATTGATTTCAAGTAATTTATTAATCTCATAATTTGTTTTAAAATCTAAAGTAATTTGAATAAAAATCCTACAAATAATTATAAATAAACACTCTAATTCAAATACTAAATTTACTAAATAATCTGAATTATCTAAATTAGTTTTTATTTCTAATAAGTGGTTAAAAATTCAAGAGTGTTTTACAAGTTTAAAAAACTGTTCACTTCTATATTGAGTCCCTCTTGTTTTAAAAAAAGCATAACTTAAATTAGTAAAATCATTTATAAAACTAGAGCGCTTAAACTCATTTAAATTTGGTTTTAAATTATATTTTAAATTTAAGTAATTAATTTTTTTAATTAGTTTATTAAATATAGAAAATACATATAAATACATACTAGTTAAACTATGTAACTCACTATTTTCTAATAAATAATTCTTTTTAGGATCATCATAAAATTGATGATCTAAACTTTGTTTTATATAAAATAATAAAACTGGATTTAATTTATTAAAAATATCAAAATTAAAAAAAGCATTTCTTGTAAATAAAATTGCTAGTAAAGTTTTTAATAAATATAACAAATAATAAAACTGATCATTTTGATTGATTAAATCATCTTTTAAATTCTTTTTTAATAACACATCATCAATCACGTTTGTTAAATAAATACAAATATCAAATAACTGGTCTTGAGAAAGTTCTTTTTTTCTACTCATTTTAATTAGTTCATTTAATTTAGTAGTAATTAATTCATATTCAGTCATATTAAACTCTTTTCTTTTTATTCTCTAATTAATCTAGTAATCATTTTTGATTGAATATCTGATTTAGCTAAACTTGTCATTTTTAATTTAATTTGTTTTAAATCCATATATTCAGCAATAATATAGTTTGCAGTTCATATAAATGTTGTTAGATAAATTCCTAATAAACAAAAAATTAATATACAGCAAATATAATAAACTTCAGTAATTTTTTTAATAAATAAATAGTTTTTATCTAAATCAGTATTATTAATTACTTCAAATACTGATTTAAATATACTAAATAAACCAATATTATTAACTTTACAAATACTAATTACTAAATATCAAACTGATAAAGTTAAAAATGTAACTGTTAAAAAAGTAGATAAAACAGAAACTTTAGTACTTCTATAATCTCACATTAAAGCAATGCCAAATCATAAATAAAACATTACAAAGAAAAATAAACCAAACACTCACATCATTATTGTTAGTAAATAAATATTATGAATAAAAGTAATTAGAATTACTCCAAACATCGTTAGACTAGTTAGAATAGAAATTGATTTAACAATTCCAATCACTTTAATAACTAGTTTATAAAATAAATAACCTAATAATAATTGTCCTAAAACAAAACTTAATCTAAATGATTGTAAGTAATTTCAGACATTTAAATTAGTATATGATTGTTGTTTTAATTTACTTACTAAAAATAGTTCAAAAATATCTGATTTAATAATTACATTAACACTTGTAATTAAAAAACTCATCACAATTAAACCAATTAAAACTTTATAATCATATCTTTGTAATTGTTCAACTATATCTTCTTTATATTTAATAACTTTGATTTTTCTTTCTTTTACAAATATAGAAACTACTAAACAAATAATTAAACAAACTAAACTTAAACTAAAAATTATTCAATTTGTATAACTATTATGATTAGAAATTAGATTTAAGTTTAATAAACTATAAACTTCATAACTAATAAAAGTTGCAAAACTTATAACAAATCCAGCTTTTATACTACTAAAAACTGGAAATAATCTTTCATTAAACTGTTCATTAAAAAATAAAAAGTAAATAATTTGAGCTGAAATGCCTACTGCTAAAAATAAACTAATAAAAATAATACTTGTTATATTTACATTACTTAAAAAAGCAATCATTACACTTAAAAAACAGCTAAATAAACTAATTCAAATTCAAATTCTTCTACTTTGTAATTTTAAAGTTAGTCATAATGCAAATGGATTCAGAATCGTTGCGTATAAAAAATAACTACTTAAAAAAAGTAAAATAGTTAAAGTAGAACTTGAAAATGTTTTTAAAATTGGTGAATCAATATAATTTGTAATTATTTGAATTAAAAAATTAATTACAATTCAAAAACTACTAATTTCTAAATAAAATAATCCTTTTTGTTTAGAAATGCTATTTTTATAAAATAAATAACTAGCAACAATTAATCAAATCACTATTAATAAAGGATTTATTATATATAAATCTCAACTAAACAACTTATTCACCACTTCTCTAATTAACTATTTATATTATAAATAAAAGCATATAAATAAAAGTTAAAATTAGTTATAAAACTCAGTTTATAGTCATAAAATTTAGCTATTTGCTTTTAATTAATAATTATAGTTTAAAGTTTAGAAATTAAAATTCTAATTTAGATTTAATAACTATACAAAATGTAAAAAAGTTTTATTTAGAAGATTATTAAAAATGAAAATGAGTAAATAATAAATAACCATTCTTAGTCAGATTACTTGAAATATTAAAATCAGTATGGTATGTTAATAATATAAATATTTTATATTTATACGTTGATTGCGAAGAAGGTTCACTGAACGAAGGCTTCCGGCGGTGAAGCCAGAAATAAATAGAACCAAAAATAGAACTCCTTTTAGGGTTCTTTTTTTATATATAATTAGTATCTAATTAGAAAGATAAACTAAGATTTATTAGTAGTTTAATGTTTGGTACAGTATTTAGATTTAGAAATTTAGATAATACATTACCAATAACAAGAGATAGATATTTTGAACCTATAGATACCAGTGGTAAAAAACTTCACCGTCCTTATGTTGTTTTTTATTCTGATGATAAGGTTTATTATTTATCTGTTAAAACATTAAAAAAAAAAGAAAATGAAGCTTCTGTTTATAGAAACCAAGATACTAATGTAATCTTATTAAATAAAACTGTTTATTATGAACCAGTTAAAGGTGAAGCTCTTGGTAATGTAATAGATTGTTCATCTGTAAATATAATGGATAGAAAATTATTTGAACAATTATTTGAAAAAGACAGTTTTAAAAATAATTACCAACTAGCTCCTTGAATTTATGATCAAGTAATGAACAAACTTTATGAAAATAAAAATAATTTAGTCTTCCATGAAGTAACTGGTTTTAATGACAACAAGGTTGAATGAATGATTGATAAAACAAAAACTGAGCAGGGTCGTTTAGAGTATGAAAAATGACGAACAAGAGTTGAAAAAGTAATCACAACTGTAATAGAAATTTATCATTCAATTTCAAGAGATGATATAGAAAAAAGATTAAACAATCAAGAAGAATACGTTAAATTTATTAGTCCAATCTATTATGATGAATTAGAATACGTTTATAAATCTTTTGAAATAGATGATAAATGAGAAGAATATCAAAAAAGTAATTCTAATAAGCATAAGATGTAATTAAGATTATAGGGGTTCTTTTTTTTATACTTATTGGGTATCGCTTCCTAATATATACTAAGTAAATGTAAAATATAAATATATAAAATAGTTTGCTTGCTATTAATTACAACATCAAAAATTATTATGATATAGTTAAAGTATAAATATTTTATATTTATAAGATTGGTGGTTGTAGTTCTTCCGGCCCTGTCTACCATTTGAGATGACGAAATTGAGAATAGAACTAAGTTAGAACTCTCTTAAAGGAGTTCTTTTTTTATATAATTTAGTTATATATCTTAAAAAAATAGTAGGTATCAAATGGGTATAGAAGCAGGTAAAATCTATAAAAATCGAAACCAAGAATATAATTTTTTTATAGCAAAAGATAAAGATGATGAAGTAATTAAAGGTCATGGTATAAATAGACCATTTATTATATTTTATAGTGATGATAAAGTTTATTACTTATCTGCTAAAAGTATTAGTAAAAAGAATAGAAAAAAAACTTTAGCTGATAAGTTTAATGTTGTTTTTAAAACAGATCTATATGGAGAAGATAAAGAAGTAGCTATAAATTGTTCAGTTATAAATATAATGGATAGAAAATTATTTGAAAGTTTATATGTTAAAGATGATGATATGAACAATTTTCAAACTACTCCATGACACTATGATAAGATAATGGGAACTTTATATAGATATTTTGATGAAATAACATATGCTGAAGCTTCACATATTGATAATGATACGCAACAATTAGTGTGAAAATCTACTTTAGAATCTAAATTAAATAAATTAGATTGTTTAAAAGTAATCAAAGGGTATAACTATCTTTTATTTGAAAGTGATATATCAAGAAAAGAGTTGCTAGATAATCCTGATAAATTTTTTAGTTTAGTTACAAGCTTTTATGAAAGAGTTAAATTTGAAACTCAAGAAGATTTTGATGAATATGTTATTACACACCAAGAAATGGAATCTATCAAATATGAAGTGCACATTAAAAATGCAATTAAAGAACTAAAACAAAATCTAGAAAAAGAAAAAGAACAACATAAACTATTAGAACAAGAGATAGATGTTGTTAAAAAACTAAATTATAAAAATAGTAAAATACAAGAGATGAACCAAGAGCTTAAAGATTGAGAAGAATTAGTTGAAATATCATCACATAAAACAAATAAAACTAATTCTGATAAAAAAACTGATGAACCAGATAAACCTAAGCAAAATCAATCTAGCAAGCTTAAAATGTAATTAAAACTATAATATCTTACTATATATTAAGTAAGTAATAAAGATATAATAAAGATATAAATATTTTATATTTATAGGTTGAGCGGTAGCAAGTTCATCTAAACCGTGACTTCCGGCGGTGAAGTCTAAATAATTTGAACTAAAAATAGAACTCCTTTTAGGGGTTATTTTTTATACTTAATATATACTAAGTAAGTATAAAATATATTATAAAATATGAACTTTATGCATATTAAATAATTTATTTTGATGTTATTTTCAAATACAAAAATTAATATGATATAGTTAAAGTATAAATATTTTATATTTATACATTGAGCGGCAGTGGGTTCATCTGGTCATGGCGTCCGGAAGTGATGCCGAAAATAATTGAACTAAAAATAGAACTCCTTTTAGGGGGTTCTTTTTTTGTATAATCAATATGTAATAGAAAGATAAACTAAGATTTATGAATAGTGGAATGTACGGTAAAGTGTTTAGATTTAGAAATTTAGATAATACATTACCAATAGCAAGAGATAGTCTTTTTAAAAATATACCAACTGATAATAGTAAACTTCACCGTCCTTATGTTGTTTTTTATTCTGATGATAAAGTTTATTTTTTAAATGTTAAAACACTAAAAGAAAAAAATAAAAATAATGTTGATAAGTACATAGATACTAATGTAATCTTATTAAATAAAACTATTTATAATCAACCAATTAAAGGTGAAGCTCTGGGTAATGTAATAGATTGTTCAGTCGTAAATATAATGAATAGAAAATTATTTGAACAACTTTACCAAGAAGATGAGTATTATAATAACTATCAATTAGCTCCTTGAATTTATGATCAAGTAATGAATAAACTTTATGAGAATAAAGATAATTTGATAGTTCATCAACTCAAAGCTTTTGATTTTGAAAATAATAAAACTCTTTGATATGAAACTACAAAATCTAATGACAAGCAAAATTCAACTGATAACAATAAGTGATTAGCTAGAGCTAAAAAAGTAATCACAACTGTAATAGAAACTTATCATTCAATTTCAAGAGATGAAATAGAAAAAAGATTAAATAATCAAGAAGAATACATTAAATACATTAGTCCAATCTATTATAACGAATTAGAATACGTTTATAATTCTTTTGAAATAGATGATAAATGAGAAGAATATCAAAAAAGTAATTCTAATAAACATAAGATGTAATTAAGACTATAATATAGTCTTTTTTTTATACTTAATATATACTAAGTAAGTATAAAATATTATAAACATATAAACTTTATGCATATTAAATAATTATTTTGATATTAATTGCAATACCAAAATTATTATGATATATTTAAAGTATAAATATTTTATATTTATACGTTGAGTGGCAGTGAGTTCATCTGGTCATGGCGGACGATTGGTGAAGCCGAAAATAATTGAACTAAAAATAGAACTCCTTTTAGGGGTTCTTTTTTTATACTTAATATATACTAAGTAAATATAAAATATAAGAATAATATAAACTTTATACATATTAAATAGTTTTCTTGCTATTAGTTGCAATACCAAAATTATTATGATATAGTTAAACTATAAATATTTTATATTTATGATATCGGTGGTTATAGTTCTTCCGGCCATGTCTACCATTTGAGATGACGAAATTGAGAATAGAACTAAGTTAGAACTCTCTTAGAAGAGTTCTTTTTTTATACTTAATATATACTAAGTAAATATAAAATATATTAGAACGTATAAACTTTGTATATGTATTAAGTATTTTTTTATTTTTGCAAGTCCAGAATTAATATGATATAGTTAAAGTATAAATATTTTATATTTATAAGTTGAGCGGTAGCAAGTTCATCTAAACCGTGACTTCCGGCGGTGAAGTCTAAATAATTTGAACTAAAAATAGAACTCCTTTTGAGAGTTCTTTTTTTATACTTAATACGTACTAACTAACTTTAAAATATATTAGAAAAATTAAATTTTATCTATATTAAATAGTTTGCTTGTTATTTATTTAAAATAATATTAAAAATAAATTAAAGATTATGATGAATAAAATTATAAAACAACCAGTTTATAATACTAATCAAACTGAATGCTTAGAAATTGGATATGAATGATATGATAATCAAATATCAATTATTCCATTTCCTCATACTATTAAAAAAGTTCCAAGAGTTTTACCAACTCAAATTACTAGTTTAGAAAATGCCTTTATTTATAATCAAAATGAATTTATTGATGGAATAGAGTACTGAGATACATCAAATATAACTAATATGTATTCTATGTTTTATGAAGCTAATAATTTTAATCAAAATATTAGCATGTGAGATGTAAGTAATGTTGTTGATATGAGTTATATGTTTTGTTGAGCTTATAAATTTAATCAAGACATTTCAAATTGAAATGTAAGTAATGTTAAATATATGAATGATATGTTTTATTGTGCTAATAATTTTAATCAAAATATTTCTAAATGAAATGTAAGTAATGTAAAAAAGGATTATCAAAATATTGGTAGTGGTGGGTTTAATTGAAAAGATGAGTTTAAACCTAAGTTTAATAAATAGAATTAATAACAAGATATAAAAGCAGTCTTAGACTGCTTTTTTTGTTAAATGTTTTTTTAAAAAAATAATCATTTTTAAATAATAAAATAAGTGTTTATGAATAAAAACAAACTTATTAAAAAAGTAAAATTATAGTAATAAAAGGTATTTAAAATATAGAAAGACATTATGAAAAAACTATTATTTATACTTCCAATAACTTTAATACCACTATTAACTATTACTAGTTGTTCAACTAATTTTCAATTACCAGAATCTAATAAAAAATATGATAAAAATAATATTAAAAAAGAAATAAAGAATTTTACTTATAATGGTATTACATATAACTTAATTAAAGAAGATAATATTGATCCAGAAAATGTTTATTATGCTAATGAAGTATTAGAAAATGACGCAAAACAATTTAAATCATATATTCCTGATTATAAAAAATACTTTTATAACCAAGTAGATAATAAACTAAAACTTGCCACTCCTGATTTAGGCGCATCTTGATTTGATTTTCCAACTATTGCTAAACTTAGTCAATTTGTCAGAAGTTTAGAACATTATAATGTAGTAAATTCATTCAACTCATCTTTTATGTTAAAAGACAAGACTACTAAACAACAATTAACAAGTGAAGAATATAATAACTTAGTTAATAAAATACTAGAAATTTTAAAAAATCAAAATAACTTAATTAAAACTATTAATAATGAAGAAGTTGATTTTAGTAGTATAAATAATTCTAAAAATGAAAAAGTTTCTGACCAATTACCATCAACACTAGAACATAGAAAACAAGAAATGGGATTTAATGATACATCATCTAACAAAGATTATTGGGGAACATACACTGAAACTAAATTAGAATCAGGTGCTATTAAAAAAGAATATAGTGAAACTCCATTAAAAGATAGTAAAGCAACAGCATTTCTTGATGGTTCACTAAAACAAATTCCTGTTTATTTATGAAAACTTAAAAAGATTTTTGATTTTAATGGTAACTTTAAAAACGAATATTTCTTACAAAGAGAGTTTTTTGAAAAATCATCTGAATTTAATAGAGAAAAGCAAGACTTAAATAATGAAATTAGTGATTATTTTTATAGAAATAAAATCAAGATTTATGCAATGCAAAAAGACTTGTGAAATATGTTGATTGCATATTTAGAGTTTCAAAAAGCAATGACAACTTTAGGTAATATTAGTGATGAAAATTTAAGTTTAGAAAAGAATTTAGAAAATAATGGAGTTATAAATGCATTAATTAATTTTGAAAATAAGTTATTAGAGTATATGAAATTATCTCAATTATTTGGTTGATTAATTGATCCAAGTAAAGAAAATTTAAATTTACAACTATTTCCTGGTGGTACTCATTATTCATTTGAAACTGATTATAGACAAGCTTATATTTGAGCTTATAGAGAATATCACGAAATTATTCAACCATTAAGTAAGCAATTTACCAAAACAAACACAAAATCTAAATTTGAAAAAGCATTAAAAACTCCTGAACTAGAAAAATATTATGAGTTTATCTGAGCTAACATTAAAGCAATTGATAATGTCGATAAACCTTATGTATTAGGTGAAAGTGAAGCTAAAACTAAATTTAATAAAATAATTGATTATTATGCTAGAACCTTTAATTGAAAATACAAAAAAGATTAATAAAAAAATAAAGAAATCTAAGCTAATAAATATTCTTTATCTTTAAAACTACCAGTAGTAATTAATTTATTCTTTTTAACTAGTTGATTTAATATTTCTCTACTTCTAGTTGGTGATACATTTAATAGTTTATCAATATCAATTCTTTTAAATTTAGTGTGGTTTTTAGCAAATTCTAAAACAATTTCTATTTGTTCAGTTGTAGTAGAACGAGACTTGTTTTTATCTGTATCAGTGTCTTGTATAATATCTTGTCTTATATTAGAGTGAATTTTAGTATTAACTTTATTTAAATATTCACTAACACTAATATTTGATGATTGATCTTGCTCATAATTTAAATTTTTTAAAATAACAATAAATGATTTATCATCAGATATAAATTCTGGAGTATGTTTTAAACTGTAATTTTCTTGTATTGCATAAATATTTAAAATTTCTTTAATACCACTACCTCTTCTTTCCATTAGTTTTAACATAGAAAAAATGTTTGCTAAAATTGGATTTCTTCTTTTAGATTCGATTCTATAAGGGTCTAATTCTTGTATTTTACTTTTATCAACCATTCCACCAGGTGAAATTATTTCTAATCTATCAGTATAAATATTAATATTAATTTGATCATAAAACTTAGTGTAATCTCTATGAACTAAAGCATTGACTAAAGCTTCTCTAATAGCTAATTTTGGATAATCAGGATATTCTATACGTTTAGTATCTGTTTTTTTAAAGTCTACATTAGATTTGTTTTCTATAAATTGTTGACTATTTTTTAGTATTTCTAATAAATTTCCATCAAAATTTTCAATACTTTTACCACTTTTTTTATTTGATTTTTCAAAATCGTTTCAATATGTTGCAAAGACTAAAGAATGTTTAATAAATTTTTGATCTGCTAATAATGCACCTGCATTTGTAAGTACATTATTTTTAGCTAATTCTAGTGAAACTAAATCATTATAATCTTCTATAATTCTTATACCAAGTTCTTTAAAATAGCTATTAAGTAAATTAAAAGTTGCACTATTTCATGGTATATCTGTTTGTAATGAATCATATGAAAGGTTTTTTCCACTTAACCCTAAACTAAATATCTCTTCTCTTGAAGCAATATGAGTTTGATCACCATATCTTACATATGCAGTTAAAGTTCCTTGATCAAATAAATAATAAGGCGTATTATCACCTTTTTCAACTTCTATAATAATTATTGTTTTTTTATTAATAACTTCTGATTTTATGCTAAATTTTGGAATAGGATTTATTTTATCTTTTATAAAACTTGATAATTTATTTATTTTATTTTTGACATTATCAATACCAATAATTTGACCATTATCATTAACACCTATATAAATAGAACCATTATTTGTATTTGCAAAAGCACAGATTGTTTTTAAAATGTTTTTAGGTTTGTTTTCATCAAATAATTCTTTGTTTTCATGTGTTGATGATTCAATAGGTACTTTAAACATTATATATTCTCCTATATTTTATAGAGCAATTCGATATATTAATTATACCAACACTTATAAAAAATATAAACACTTTTACCAACACTTATTCTGAAATACAAACACTTATTAAAAAATGAATGAAAATACAAAAACTTATTAAGAAATACCAACACTTATACTAACACTTCTTGTGAAATACCAACACTTATAGGCAAATAGACTAAAATACAAACACTTTTATGTGACTTTTGCATATTAACAAATTAAGATTTCCTTTATTATTAGAGTTTTCACCCTACTAAATAAAAAAAACTTGCTGTATTGCAAGTCTAAATTTTAGTTATCCATTTATACCTTTTAATCAACTGCTAACTAAAGAAGAGTCATCTTCATTATTAACGCTTCTTGGTGCATGACTTACTGAAACTGATCTTTCAGCTCTTTCTTTTTGTTTTTTTAATATATCTTCAGTTTCATTAGTTGGTTTTTTATTTTCAATTGGTTTTGAATCATCCATTAATAAAAATAATTCTTTAGTTAATTCTGAAGCAATTTCAGCATCACTTTTAGCTTTTACCTCTTTTTTAGCTACTGTAGTAGTTATTGTTGCTGTTTCAGCTTTCTTTTCTTCTTTAGTTTCACCATTTTTAGCTTTGTTAGATTCATCTGTTTTTATTTCTTGACTGGGAGTTTTACAAGCAACAGTTATAGCTGCACTTGATGCTATTAGAGCAAATGAACCTAATAAAGTTAATAATTTTTTCATAAATAATTCCTTCTAATAAGGTTAGTTTATTCACACGATTTTTTTGTATATTCACACATTAAAAATTGTACTAATTATAAAAATGATTTTTTTAATTTCTAATAAAAAATAAAAAACTTGAATTACAAAATTCAAGTTTTTGTTATTTATTCTAATTATTAGTTATAAAATCATCAATTATTTTATTTAGTTTTTCAGATTGATCTTTATAAACCATATGAGAAGCATTATTAATAATAACTGTTTTAACATTTTTAATAGTTTTATTAAAAAAATCTAATGAATCATCACAATCAATAATTCTATCATTTTTTGCTAAAACTACTAAAGTTGGAATATTAATAGATTGATATGCTTTTGTTATTTTATTATGTAAGTTTATATCAGTTAAACTTTTTGCTAATTGAAGTATATATCTATTAGTATAATAGTTTAAATTAAACTTTGACTTAGCATTATTAACTCAATTTAAATTATTTAATAAATTATCATAATTATAGTAAATATATGGAACAAATTTAGTTAAATAATCATCAAATGAATTAATAAACACATAGTCTTTTGTTCAAAATTCTAAACTTAATTGAGTTTGATTAATTGGAGTAATTAAAATTAATTTTTTAAACAATAAAGGTTGTTTTAAATAAGCTAAACTAATAACACCAGCTCCTAGTGATTTACCAATTAAAATCACATTTTTTAAATTATTGTTTTTAACAAAATCAATTAATAAATCTGAAAATTGTTCAACACTAATTTGATGATTTTTAATTGGTTTTATTAGATTTGACCCTGGAAATTGTAAAGCATAATAATTTGATTTTGTTCAATAATTACTAAATGCATTTAAACTAGTAAGCTTAGAATTAAACCCATGACAAAAAACTATATTTTGCTTATCATTGCAATTATTTTTAAAAATAAACTCATAATCATAAATAATTGACATAATTTTTATTAATCTATATTAACTTCTATAATTTCTGAAGCTAAAGCATTTTTTAATGGTTTAACTCTGATTTGATAAGTTCCTGAAGCTAAACCTTGAACTTTATTTTTAGTTATATCAGTTCAACTACCATTGTTTTTTAATTTATATTGCATTTTATCATTTACACCAGTTAGTGTTTTATTAATTGATTTAATATTGTTATTAGTTGGTATTTCTGATCTAATTAAATCAATTTTTTGACTATCTGAACTTAGTTTTTCATCTGATCCTTTATATCTTAAATAAAGAGTTCCAATAGTTGCACTAGGTATTATAAAGTCAGTTGGAACATCTTTTCAACTAGTGTTATTAAAGTTATATTCTAAATTGTTTAAATTATTAGTAATTTTAATAGAATCATTATCTAATATTAAAATTTCAGCATTAGGTTTATTTTGTCTTTGAACGTTAATATTAACTGAAGTATTACCATTTAAATTAAATTTATAATCTTTTTTCTTAATTAATTCTAATTGAATATTAACATCATCATAAGAATTAAAATGACCTAAAGTTAAAATATAAGAATTACCTTCTTGTTTTACATCTTTTATAAGAGCATTTTTAATACTAAAGTTTCCTGCTTTTAAATCATTAACTTTTTGATCTAATTCAACTTTAATTGCATATTTATTATTATACTGTTGAACACTTTTAACATTTACATTAGTTAAACTGGTTTTTGTTTGAGTTTCAAAATTATAACTAATAGCTTTATTAGGTCCAATTATTGAAGTAACCTTAAACCCTTTTTCTTTAACATCTAATCCTCTTTTATTAAATGCACTATTAACAACTTTGAAGTTTTTAGAATTAGTTATTAAATCTAAATTAGTTATTTGCTGAGTTTCTGTATTTCAATTATTATCAATTAAAGCTAAAACATCATCTTCTGTAGTTACAAAGTTTTTAAATTTTAAGTTTCTATAACGTTTACCTTGATTATCAAATTCTTTATTAAATTTATCAGAGGTTGTAAAATCGTCATTTGTATTTAAAAAGAAATTAAAGCTAGTGTAAGTATCTGTTCTATCTGAAGTAGCATCAATATGATATCATTCATTATCTAATTGAACTAAGTTTCAAGCGTGTTTAGTACTTCTAGTTTCTCTACTACTTTCACCTTCCATAAATCTACATGGAATATCAAGTTCATCTAAGATTAATTTTAATCCTTTAGCATAACCAGTACATACTGTATATTTTTTAACTAAAGCTGAATGAGCGTTTTGATTTTTTAACATTGGTCCATCTGTTAAATTAAAGTCATATTTAACTTCTTTAGTCATTCACTCATAAGCTTTTATAAGTCTTTCTAAAGGTGGTAGTTCATTTCATTTTTTTTCAACAACCAAATCTTTAGCTGCTTTTTTAGCTAACTCTTCATTATTTGCTAATTCACTTGTGTACTCTGAAAATACTTTAACAACAGCTGAAAATAAATAGCCTTTATAACTTGCTCATATTCTAGCTGATTTTTCATCTGGATGATTACCATATGTATCTTTAGTATCTTTTCATTTTAAAGTTCCATCACTTGTTAATGTAAAAGTTACATCTTTTTGATCGTCATTTGAAGTTATAATTTCATCCTTTGGATAAGAAGTTCTTTGATATCATTTAATTTCATTTCTTGAAATTGGTTTTGAAGTACTTTTATCAATAAGCTCTAATTTTACTTCATTATTTGTAAACTTATCTAGTACGATTAGTTCTTTATCAAGTTCAAATCTAGGATGAGAATAGAAATTTGGAGCAACATCATTATTTAGCATCATTTCTTTTGCTTTATTTTCATCTAAATCAATTTTATTAAAAGCTTTAAGTGTGCGATCTATATATGTATTGTTAACATCACTAAGATTTGCAGATGAACTAATAGTAATGCTTTCAAATGTTTCTGGTTCATATTTAATTGGTTGTGATTTAGGAATTGATGGTTGTGATACACTTGAAGAACTTATCGGAGTAGCTGGAGTTAAAGTTATTAAAGGACTAACTTTTTTTTCTTCTGTTAATGGTGTTAAAGCAACATTATTTTTAATTACTTTTTCTTTTTTAACAATAGGTTCTTCTTTAATTTCACGTTTTTTTCTTGGTTGTTGTTTAGTTGAACTAGTTGGTTCTAATTTAAATGCAGAAATTAGTTCAGATTCATTTGAATTATTTTGTTTAGATTCATCTCTTTTATCAAGAACAGTATTTACAGTTGAACTAGTTGGTTTTGTTATAATAGCTTCAGCTTTTGGTTCTATATTTGGTTTTTTATCATCAATTGGTTTAATTGAAAGTCCGGGTATAATATCTGATTCATTGTTTAATTGTTCATTAATAGGTTCTTTAATTTCAAAATTAATTTCTATTGTTCCAAAATATTTCTTTGAATCTTTGACTTTAATAATTAAAGTAGAACCTTCTTTTTTTATAATTTCAAAATTATTAATAGTTAAATCTTTTAAAACAGTTTGATTAACTTTTAAAAACTCGTTTAAAATAGTTGTATTATTAGAATTATTTAAATTTGTTAAATTAGTAATTAAATTTAATGAGTTAATATTAATTAAAGCAGGAGTTAAATTAGTTCAATTAATAGTATTAGTTATTGTATTTAAATTAGTTTCATTAATTTTATTTTCTTTAGCTTCAAATTTAATATTAGTATTACCTATAAATTGGTTTGAATTTTTAATATTAATAATAGCATTAGAATCATTAATCATTTTTACTTCTAATTGGTTTTCATTTAAATTAGATAGTTTGTGATTGTTTATATCTAAAAAAGTTTTAATAATAGTTTTTGGAGTGTTATCTTTTATATCATACAAATTAGTATTTAAATCTAATTTACTAATATTTATTTGTTTATTATGTAAAGTGGTTGTTTTATCATTACTACAAGAAACTACAACAATACTACTAGTTAAAGCAGTTAAACAAGTTAAAATGGATATTAATTTAGTTTTTTTCATTATTTATATTTATTTTCTATTGATCTAATTATTTAATTTTATTTACTAATAAATAAAATGTCGCAAATATATAATATATCATAAAATCATTAAAAATTAAAAGTTAGATTCTTATATTGAGATTTTAATTTATTAAAATCTTTAGTACTTTTAATAAAGATTTCTGTATTATAAATTTGACGTTTTTGTATTGAGTCTCACATTGATTTATCTAAATAGTTATCTTGTAAAAACAAATAATAAGTAATTGTGTTTTTTGTTCCAATTCTATGATTTCTTTTTAAAGCTTGAATATGATAACCATAAGTTGCTAAAGAAAATAAAATAGTCTTATCATATTCTTGTCAATTATTTCCTGTACTTGCTGAAAAATAATTTGCAATAATCACACGTTTTTTACTACTATTTTTATTATTTTGATCTAAATTTAAAAATTCTAAATAATTAGTAATATTTTTTTTATTACCATTTCAAATATCAATTTTATAATCTAGTTTTTTACAAATTTTATAAATTTCATCAAACTCAGGATCATAGTTATAAAAAATAATATAGTTATCAATCTTATCAGTTAAGAGTTGTTCTAATTTATTTAATCTTGAATAATCAAATCAATAATAATCTTTACTATTTCCTTGAAATCCAATTGAAATTTGTCTAGTTCTTAATCAAAAAGTAGCATCATCACCAGCTATTCATTTATCATCAGGATAACTTAAATTTTTATAATATGGGTTTTTAATAAGATTTAATTGATTTGGTTTGTAATTTGATTTAATGTTATTTTTATTACAAAAATTTAATAAATCATATTCTGTTACTTTTTTATTTGTAAATAGTTCAAATTCACTACTAATTGGTAATTTAATACCAATGAATTGTTGTTTTGGTAAATAAATAGGTGGGATATTTTTACTAGTTAAAGCAAATTGATTAATTAATTGTTCTAATTGTTTTATATTTTTATATCCATTAATTTTATAAACTCTTCTATAAGCATTATTAAATTGGGTTTTAATACAAAACTGATCTTCAAACTGATATCTAGTCATTTTTAAACCTAAAAATCTTAATTGATTAAACATATCAATAGCCCCAGTTGTTTGAGGAGTGCCACTTAATAAGTATAAATAAGTTTTAAAAGCTAGTTTTTTAACTAAATCAACAAAGTTTTTAATACTAATGGAAATTAAAGCTCTTGAGTTTTTAATATTTTGACTTTCATCAATAATAATTGCGATTTTTTGATTTTTATGTACACTAATAAATTTAGCTAAATAATTAAAAAAGTTTTCTTTATTAATATTTAATAAAAATGAATGATAATTAATAATAATTGCTTCTTTTTGATTGTTTCTAAAATCAGCATTTTTTAAATCAGTTTTTAAATAAACTTTGAAATTTAAATCATTTTGTAGATAATTTGTAAAACTAGCATTTTGTTCAACAGTTTCTAAAGTTTTACTTCTACTAGCAATTACAATAATTGCATCAACTTGATTAATTTCACAAAAACCTAAACTTAAAATTGTTTTTCCACTACCCATATCTAAAAACAATCCTAATTGATTTTTATGCTTATTTTTAATAATTAATTCTTTTTGTCAGTCAAATAATTGATCAATAATTGCCATATTTTTTTCCTATTTTTATACTATATTTTTAATAATAAAAAAACAAGTACTAGAAAAAGTACTTGAATTATTTTGCTCTTTTAATAGCGTTCATAGTTTTTTTAATATCAGCTTCTGATGGTTTTCTTCCCATACTCATATACATAGCTCTAATTTGTTTTTCAGTAATTGGTGGATTATCTTTTAATTGTTTTTTAACCATATATCTAGTAATTACAAATCCTAAAATTAATCCAATAACAATTGCTGCAATAATCACACCAATTAACATTCCAGCTAAAGCACCTGCTGAAAAAGTTGTTGTTAATAACATTAAAATTTCTCTTTTCTATTTATTTAAATATTCTAATATTTTTTTTGTTAGATTTTCTTTTATAAATCCAAATTCTTTAATGACACTATTAGCAGGAGCTGATTCACCAAAACGATCAATTCCAAAAACTAAGCCATCATCACCAACATATTTATATCAAATTGCACTTGATCCCATTTCAATAGCAATTCTTTTAGTATTTTTATTAATAATTTGATCTTGATATTGTTTATCTTGTTTATCAAATAAATTAGTTGATACCATTGAAATAACTTTTGATTTAATATTGTGATTTAATAATTCTTTTTGCACATCAATTGCTAATCCAACTTCACTACCACTAGCAATTAAACTAACAGTTGCATCAGTTTGATCACTAATTATATAAGCTCCACGTTCAACTTGATTTAAAACATCATTGTGTTGTAGTTGTCTTACATTTTGTCTAGTTAAAATAATTGAAGTAGGAGTTTTAGTTAGTTTTGTTAAAGCAACTTTATAACAAGCAATAGTTTCACTAAAATCAGCTGGTCTTAAAACAACATGATTTGGAATAGTTCTTAACATTGATAGTTGTTCAATTGGTTGATGAGTTGGTCCATCTTCACCAACTGCAATAGAATCATGAGTAAAGACATATAATTGTTGTAATTGCATAATTGAAGCTAATCTCATTGCTGGTTTTAAATAATCTGCAAATACAAAAAACCCACTAGCTACTGGAATTAATCCTTTATGAGCTGCAATTCCATTATTAATTGCACCCATTCCAAATTCTCTTACTCCATACATTATATTTCTACCAGTTTTATTTAAACTAGTAAATTGGTTATCAGCACCTTTAATTCTAGTTGAACTAGATAAATCAGCACTTCCTCCAATTAGCATTTTTTCATGATTTGCAATTTGTTCAAAAATCTTTCCTGAACTTAATCTTGTTGCTTCATCATTATTTGGTATATCTTTTAATAAACTAGAAAAATCAAAAGTGATATTTTTATTAATAGCATTATCTAAATAAGTACTTAATTCAGGATATTTTAAACTATATTTAGCTTTTAATTGATTTCAATATTCTTCTTCAATTTCACCTTTTTTAGCATTAATTGATCAGTGTTTATAAACTGAATCTGGAATAATAAAATCATCATAATCTCAATCAAAATATTTTTTTACCTTAGTTATATCATCATTTAAAGGAGCACCGTGAACATCTTTAGTTCCTTGTTTAGTTGAACCTAATCCAATAACAGTTTTAACTTCAATATATGTTGGTTTATCTGAAAGTTGAGCTTTTCTAATAGCTTTATAAATGGAATTTAAATCTTCTCCATCACTAACTTTTATTGTATTTCAATTACATGCTTTAAAACGTTTGTGCATATCTTCAATTTGTACATCAACTACATTTGAATCTAATTGCACATCATTTGAATCATGAATTAAAATTAATTTATTTAACTTATGTTTACCAGCAAAAGAAATAGCCTCTTGACTAATTCCTTCTTGTAAATCACCATCACCACATAAAACATAAGTATAATGATGAATTAAATTAAAATCATGTTTATTATAAACACTTGCTAGATGAGCTTCAGCAACAGCCATTCCAACTCCCATTCCAACACCTTGACCAAGTGGACCTGTTGTCACTTCAACTCCACATGTTAAAGTTTTTTCAGGATGTCCTGGAGTTTTACTATCTCATTGTCTAAATTGTTTTAAATCATCAATAGATAAATCATATCCAGATAAATGTAAAGCTGAATATAATAACGCACTACCATGACCAGCAGATAAAATAAATCTATCTCTATTAAATCATTCTGGATTTTTAGGATTAAAATTCATAATTTTATTAAATAAAACATAAACTATTCCAGCTGCTCCTAAAACAATTCCAGGATGACCAGATTTTGCTTTATTAATTGCACTTACACCTAATATACGTAATGCATTTAAATTATCATTTTTACTAGTTTTCATTTTTCTCCTTATATTTAATAGATATATCAATTGAATTTATGAATTAAGTTTGAGATTACTATTTTAAAACTATTTCTAAATATCAACTTTTTAATAATTCATATTCTTGATTTTGTTCTTCAGTAATTAAATTTTTAGCTTTTAAATCAGCATAGAATTTAATTCTTTTTATGATTTCATCAAAAGGTAAATCTTTAATATTATCTGACATTTTTTCTCCTATATATTATTTTATACCATTATAAAGATCAGTTTTATAGATTACTAATTAGTAGTTTTTAATATCTTAGTAAATATAAAAAAACACTTTATTTTATTAAAGTGTTTTAAAACTAATTTGAAGCTTGACTAGTTATTATCGGTTTATTTTGAGTAATTTTTAAATCTTTTTTAGATTTCTTTTCTTGTTTATTTAAAAATTCTAAGCTATCAAATCTTGTACATCATAATTGATTTCAAGTATTTGGCACTCTTTTTAAAACTAAAATAGAAACTTCAAAAGTTGAAATAATTAAAATTGGTTCTATAACAGCATCAATTGGAAAGACAATAAATTTCTTTACTAAAGTTACATAAACATATGCATTTTTACCAATAGCTAACATAGCAATTGGGTGAGAAATGAATGTTAGTGTAAAACTTGCAATAAATAGTAAAACAAAAACTGAAATCATAAATGATAATCTTGATTTTTGTTTTTTAATAAAAACTAATGATCCTAACATTGCATAAATCATATATGCAGCCATAAATGAAAAATGAATAAAAATACCTGGGTTAACCATTCCAGCTGTATAACTTAAGGCCCCAACTAAAGCTCCACCCATAGGACCAAACAACATACCAGATAAAAATAAAATAAAGTTACCAAGCATCAAGCGCGCACCAAAAACACCACTATAACCAAGAAAATTTGTTAATAAAACAATTAATGCTACTTGCATTGCCATCATTGTTATTTTAGTAGTTGTAATAGTTTTTAAAAATTTTGGATCCATCATGTAAGCTATTGCAAATAATAAAATGATTACACAAATAGCAGCTCCATTTGTTAAGAAAAACAACATTTTAGCAGCCTCTCATTAAAATTTAATATTTTACATTAATTATTGTATCAAGTATCTAAACTATTAAAACACATATAAATTATTTTTATTTTTTAAAAATTATTTTACTTATAATTAATTTTTTTTAAATATTGTTTTATTAGTTGAATCGCTCTTTTTGAATAAAATTTTTTACTATTATCAGATAATTCAAAACCATCAATCATATCAACTAAAGCTCAATTAATTCTCATTGGACTAAAATTAGAATCAGTTTTTAATAAATAATGATAAAGTGAACCTATTGTTGAATTTTTATTAGGTAGAATCATTTTTTTATTATTTAAATATCTATCTAAATTAATTGCACTAATTAATCCAGAACAAACTGATTCAACATATCCATCAACTCCAATAATTTGACCTGCAAAAAAAATATTTTTATGTGTTTTTAATTGCACACCTAAATTTAATATTTTTTTAGTGTTAATGTAATTATTTTTATGCATAACACCATATCTCATAATTTTTAAATTTTCTAATCCAGGAATTAAGCTAAAAACTTTTAATTGTTCATTTCACATTAAACTAGTTTGAAAATTAACTATTGAATATAAATTATTAATAACACTATCTTTTTTTAATGTAATAGTTATATAAGCATTATTATTAATTGGTTTAAAATTATTAATAAATTCTTGTTTGTTTTTAGCTAAACTTTCAATGCTAAAATAATTGTTTTTTTCTAGTAATTTAATTTCATTTTTTAATGGTGAATTAAAAGTTTTTGCACTAATTAAAGCATTGTAAAATTTTTCAAATTGCTCTTTATTTAAATCAGAATATAAATAATCTAAATTATTATCTAAGCTATAACAAATATTTGTATTTATTGATTGTTTTAAAATAGTTGGTTCTACACTATCAAATAATTTTAAATTCTTCTTATTAATTAAATTTTCTAATTTATTTAAAAAACTTGGTGTTGAAATAGGACCAATTGCTATAATTGTTGGAATATTTAAATCAATATTTAAATATTCTTGTTCTATAATTTTTAAGTTATTAAAAGTTTTTAAATAATTAGTAATGTATTTACTAAACTCAATTCTATTTACAACTAATTCATTATTTTGATTTATACTAGCATATTTTGCTGCTTTTATAATTAGTGAATCTAAAAGTTCTAATTCTTTTTTTAAAGTACCAACACTAGTGTTTAAATCAATTGATCTAAATGAATCTGAATATGCTAATTCACAAAAATAATCATAATGTTGAATTGGATTTTTTTTAATAGTTTTAATTTCATACAATTCAACAAAATAGCCTTTTTTTAATAAATAATAAGCAGCTTCACACCCTGATAGTCCTGCTCCAATGATTCTTATTGTTTTCATAATATTCTCTTTATATTTATAATCATAAAAAAAGTAATTAATAAATTCTATTAAAGTCTTAAATAAAGATAATAATTTTTAATTAAATTATATTTATAGTTTTAGATTCTATTGTTTTTTTTATTATAAAGTGTAATATTAATTCAAATCCTGATTGTGATCAGTTGACAACATCTTGAGTCTAACCGTATGTTAAGTACGGAGCCCACCAGGTAAAAAGCACCGTGACGTGATACAGGTGCTTTTTTTTATTTAATTTAAAATAATATGAAAAAAAATTATATTTATGATTTTTAATACAAAAAATACTAATTAATAACTTTTTTATAATATAACTACATATTTTATAGCATTGATAACTATACAAATTATTATTTAAATTAATTACTAAAAAGAGCTTTTAAAGCTCTAATTTTTAGTTTTTAGTTTTTTTATTTCTTTTTATTATTCATATTAATAAACCAGTAAATGCAATACTACTCAAGCTTATTAAAAGTGAAATAACTATTCAAAATGTATTAGTTTTTTTATATTGTTGTTTTTGAGTTATATTTGAAAGCTTTTCTAAAATTTGATCTTTATTTTCTTTATTAGTAGATATATCATTTGAATTATTGTTTAAAACAGAAACATTTTGACTAGAAGTATTGTTATCATTAGAAATAATATCAGATGATAAATCATCAACAACATATCATTCTAATAGCATAGTATCTTTTTGATTTTCAAACACATAATTTGGATCTAGAATTTTTAATACTACAGCATACTTACCAATTTGATTTTTTCAATTTTCTCTAATTTCAACTAAATTAGTATCAATAAGTTGATTAAACTCAGGAGAAACACCATTGATTGGATCATGTTTTAATTTATTACTTATTAACTGTAAACCTTGATAAATAACTTTTTTATTAACATTTATATCAACTTTTTGATCATAAACTTTGTTCTTATAGTGATATTGTAAAGTTATTGATTTGTGATCACCTTTAAGAATGCTTTCATTATTTTGATAAACAATTCTATCTGGGATTAAAGTTATATTTTGACCTTTATCAGTGATATTTATTTCAAAATCAATAGGTTGTACTATATCATTTGCTTGAAAAGTTTCTTTTAATCTATTAACTTCAACTTTAAAATCAGGAGTATTATTTTCAAATATAGGTTTAATTATAACTGGATAACGATATGAATTAGTTTGATTTGTTGTTGAACCAATATAATTTAAATTACCATTACCTGTTTGTAGTTTTTTTACTAACTCTTGATCAATATAATATCCTTTTTCATCTTTTAATAAAGTTTGATAATTACCATTACTATCAACATATTGATATTCTTTTATTTTTAAATCACTATTTGTATTATTATCTAAATATCATTTAAATGAATTATTATTATTTTCAAAAACAACTTCATTTACTAAGTTATTTAACTGTCTATTATTTGTATCAAAATACAATTTAGCTATAATATATTGTTTATTTGTATCTAATCTAAAAACTTGATATTTTTTAGTATCAGTTTTTATATTATTAACATATTTATCAATATCTATTTTAAAATGATTCTCTTTATATTTGTCATTTAATAAATTTAGGTTTAAATTAAAAGCATATGTAGATTTTTCTAAAGACCCAATTTTATCAGAACCGATACGATATTCAATATCATTATCAGCATTTAAATAAGTTGGTGCATAACCATAATTTAAATCATAATTAGTTTCATGTTGTTTTTTAGAAGTTAAAAAAACTGGTATTTTATTATTTGCTGAATATGAATTTGAGCTATGAACAACTAAACTATAATCATTATTTGAATTTGTATAAACAGCAGAACCTGAATATAAGTTTTCACTACCATCAAATATATAAATTTGTCTTGTTTCTTGTTGAGTTTTTAATTTGTTAGGTTCAGATTTTGATTTGTATTTATAATTTAATTTAACTGTATATGAACCTGGTTTTAATTTATTATCTTTATTTTCATATGATACGTTAGTAACACTATTATTATTAGTTATTTTAAATTTATCAGTAATATTTAAATTATCTAAATAAATTTGCACATCCATTTTAATTAGATCAGCTATATTTGTATTAAAATGATATTCTATTTTAATATCATCAGTTCAATTAAAAACATTTTGATTTAAAGGCTTAGAATCTGAATTTGGTTTTTGATTATTTTGTGAATTATAATAACCACTATATTTATTAATAATTGAATTTGTACTTTTTGATGTTATTAATTTATCACCAATATATTTATAACCATACAAGTTCATATATAAAACACTAGTATTATATGGTAAATAGTTCACTCCATCACTATTTTCATACTTATTATCACTATTTAAAACAATAAAAGCACCTACTGATCCATCAATACATTTATAATTATCATCTCAACCAATAATTGAAACTGCATGTCCATTTGCTCCATAATCACTAACAATTTCACTAGTTTTTTTATTATTAGAATCATTTGATTTTATATTTCAATATTCAATTCCTACCATTAAAGCTGAATTATTAGAAATGTGATACTTTATATCATTTAAATCATTTTTAATATTGTATCTATCAAATATAACCATTTGTAGTTTATCAGCTAAATTATGAATGAATTTAGGTTTATAAAGATCAAGAATCTTTTTATAATAAGTTCCAGAATTTGGTAAATAATAAAGATCACTAAAGATAAAATCTGATTCAAAAGATATTCCGTTTTTTAAAGCATTATGAAAATCAAAAAAATTAGCTCCATTTGCGACTCTATTTTCTAATTGAGCAGCTATACTTGCTTCTGATAAATCATACATCTCATTATTATTAATCATTAAAGCAGTTTCTAAAGCTTTAATTGAAGAAAAATCTCAGCATAATCCACTTTGATCTTGAAGTTGATGAAATAAAAGATAATCATCTCTTAATGAATAATATTTTCTATTTTCTTTTTTAGATTCATTGTTTATTTTTTGATTATTAAATGTAACTAGATTAGTTGAATAGTTACTAGTTAGTGTTTTATTTAAAAATAATAGAGCTGGAGTAGTTAGTATAATATTAGAACAAACTAATAAACTTATTTTTTTATATCAATACTTTTTCATATTTTATTAATTTCTACAATTTGTTATTCAATCATTTCTTAATTACTTATAAAATTTCTCATTTTTGCAATGATATTATTATAACTTAAAGACTGATTTTATCTAATAATAAAATCAAAAATCAATACAAAAGATCAATAAATCTTAAATAAATTAAAACTAAACTAAAAGTTGTTTTTTATATAATTTAATTAATAAACAATAAGAAAGGATTATATGAATTTAACTATCATTTTAATAATTTTAATAAGTATATTAACTATTATTTGTATTAGTATTTTATTTTATTTAATTAAAACTAAAAATAATGATTCTAAAATTGATCTAACTAGTTTAAAAGATAATTTAAACAATAAATTTGATACTAATAAAGAATTGATTACTAAAGAAATAGAAAAAGATACTGAAATTACTAAAACTAATTTAATTAATTTAAAAGAAACAGTTAACAAACAAAAAGAAGATCTAACAAAATCATTAGATAAACTAGAAGAAAATATTAAAAAATTTAATGAAATTACTAATAATATAAATACAATTGATAAAAAAGTTGATACATCAGTTAAAAACATTAATGAATTATCTTTAATTTTTAAAAATAGTAAAACTAGAGGAAACTTAGGTGAGTTTACTTTAGAATGAATTTTGACTAATGTTTTAGGTGAAAAAACAGATAATGGAATTTGACAAACTCAATATCAATATAAAAACTCTAAGGTAATAGTTGATGCTATTATTAAAACACAAATTAATGATAAAAAGATTGCAATTGATTCTAAGTTTCCTTTAACAAAAGCAAATGTCTTAATTTCAGAAAATACTGATACTTATTTATATAAACAAGCTGAAGATGAATTTAAAAAAACAATTAAAAATATGATTAAAGAATTAAATAATAAATATATTTCTAATTCTGAAAATGTTTCTAGTGTAATTATGTTTATACCTTCTGAAGCTATATTTGAACTAATTTGATCTAAATTTACTGATATCTTTAGTGAAGCTATTAAAAATAAAATTTGAATTTGTTCACCAACTACTTTACCAGCTGTTTTGTATTCTCAACAAATTAGTATTAAAGAATATAAGATTAGTAAAAATATTAATGAAATTCAAAAACTAATTAAAACAATAACTGATGATGTTAAAAGACTATTAGATAGAAATGAAAAAATGTCTAAGATTTATGAAAAGTATAAAACAGAAACAGAAGAAGTTTTTAAAGAATTTCAAACTTCAGCAAATAAAATTGATAAAAACTATTCTAAACTAGAAGCAATAAATATTGATGATAACCAAGAATAATTAAATATTTAATAAAAATAGACCAATAGGTCTATTTTTGATTCAATTCATTATTTATTTAGTTTTTTCAACTTTAATTAATTGGTTTAAAATAAAGTATTTAAGTGTTGGTGGACCTGCATTAATCACATCTGTTGCTTGTTTTATAAATTCCTTGTTTCCAAATATTAGTGAAAGAGCTAGTTCAAGATCTTCATATAAATTAATACGGATTTTAGAATTATTAAAAAACGCAAAACAAATATTTATAAAATCTTCTTTTTTGTTCATAATAGTTTGGTCTTTAAACTCTTTTTTATCTAAATAATTATAAAAATAATTAAAACCATCTCGATTTTTATTTAAATATCATTCAAATGTTTTAATGTCATTTTTATCATTAATTCATTCTTCTAATTTAGTTATAAAAAGATCAACAAATAAAACATCTTGATACTTTTCACATTCAGTTTTAAATTCTTTTAACTTGTTTATAAAAAGTTGTTCATAAACTTTTTTAAGATAATCAAACATTCATTGTTCAGTTAAGTCTTTACTATCAATAATAGTTTTTTTAGCTTTAAAATCTTTTAAAAAAATATCTATTAATTCTGTTCCAATTCAATGTTTAATAACAGCTATTTGAGTTTCTCATTTTACATCATCATTTTCTATTTTATTTGATTCTATTTGTTTTAACATATCATCTATTGAAACTTTAAGTGGATAAGTTAATGTGTATTGTTTTGCAATATCTAAAAATTCTTTTTCTTTATTTGTTAAAGTTTTTTGATTTTTAAATTCATATCTTAAAAGTTCTAATAAACTAAAACGATTAACAAACTCTAATAAATTAAATGATCTAATTTCTTTCATACTAATCCTTATATAAAAAATACTTTCTTAATATTATTTTAAATAATAGAAAATAAGAATTTTTAATAAGATTTAAAATACTAGATTTTAAAAAAGTTTTATATAATCTAAATATGGAAAATAAGAAAAATAATTATTTTAGTGATATTGAAATTTTATTAACATATGATTATGATTCATGTGTGTTATTTTTATTAAATAAATATGGTCAAGTTAAAGGTGATTATATTAAATATTCTTATAATTGATTTGTTAAAAATATAGAAGAAAATTTAGCTATTAAAAAATCTTGATATGGTTTAGAAATTCATCATATAGATGAAGATAAAATCCCTAATTTATCATCAAAAGAAAATAGACAAAAATATATAGAATATCAAAGAGCTGATCGTTTAGTTTATTGTAATTTAATTGAACATTTACTTTTACATATTAAAATTTATGAAAAAAATAAAAATAATTTAAGTAAAAATGGGATTAGATTAATTATTAGAAAAATTAATGATTATTATTCTTATCATCAATTTGATGATGATAGAAATAAATTGTTTTATCAATCAATTAAAGATAAAAAGTTAGATTATTTTAATTGTTTAGCTTATATTAATGATCATAAAATCTTAACAGGAAATAAATGATATGCACGTTCTTTATTAGAAGATGAGCATAATAACTTATACCAATTAAGTGTTTTATATGATGAAATTGATCTTTATTTAAAAGCTAGAGTTATACCAAGCGAAGTTGATGATAGTATTAATCGTCCTAAAACTTTTAAACTTGAAAAACTTGATGATTTAGATTATTATGTTGAGCAAAGAAAAAGAGAAATGCAACAACAAAAACAATCTAGAATTAGAATTTCTAATAATACTACTAAACCAAGTAATTCAAATAAATCAAGTTATAAATGATCAGTTATTATTTTGACATTTTTAGTTTTACTTATATTCATATTTATCTTTTTTGTATTTCTTCGCTAAAAAGGGCTTAATTTTTTTAAGCCCTTTTTTATTTTCTATTATAGTTTAATCCCATTAAATTTTGTACTTTATTAAGTTTTTTATTAGCAATATGTCTAGCTTTATTAGCACCAAGTTCTAATCATTGTTCAACTTGTTTTGAATTATATAATTCTTTAAATTTTGTTTGAATTGGAATAATTTCATCAATTAGAACTTGAGTTACATCATCTTTTAGATCTTTATAGTTTTTGTTTTCTCAATGTTTTTCAGCTTGTTTAATTGAAATATTTTTTAACTGACAATAAATAGTAATTAAATTAGAAACACCAGGTTTATTAATTGGATCATATTTAATTAAATTTTCTGAATCAGTAACTGCAGCTTTAATTTTTGATTTAATTTCATCAATTGAATCTAACATTGTAATTATTGCTTTTGGATTAGTACTAGATTTAGACATTTTTTTAGTTGGATCTTGAAGATCCATAATTTTAATTTCACTATTAATTAAAGGTTCTGGAATACTAAACATTTCTCCATATTTATTATTCATTCTAATAGCAATATCTCTAGTAATTTCAATGTGTTGTTTTTGATCAATTCCAACTGGTACATATTTTGGATCATATAATAAAATGTCTGCTGCCATTAAAGCTGGATAAGTAAATAAACCTGTTGGAATATATCCTTTTCCATTAACTGATTCAGCTTTTAAAGATTTATCTTTAAATTGAGTCATTCTAGATAATTCACCCATACTAGTATTAGTTGTTAAAATTCAACCTAATTGAGCATGTTCTAAAACATCTGATTGTAAAAAAATAGTAGTTTTATTGATATCTAACCCACAAGCAAAATACAAAGCAGCAATTTCTTTAGTATTTTTTTTCAATTTTTCTTTTTCTTGAGGTAGTGTAATTGCATGTAAATTAGCAATAAAAATAAATAAGTCATATTCATTTTGATATTGTATAAATCTTTTAACTACTCCTAAATAATTACCCAAAGTCATAGTTCCACTTGGAGTAATTCCTGAAACCATTATTTGTTTTTGCATAATTTTCTCCTAAGATATAAATTAATATAATTCTATAAAAAATTTTTACTAAATAAAAATACTTATCTTTATTTGTTTTTATTAAAAACTAAAAATAATAACTTTAAATTAATATAATATAATATTAAAAATATGAAATGAGGGCTATTATGACTAAACATGAAATAATTAATGAATTATTAGAAAAAAATAATGCTGATGCAATTTTGTTATATTCACCTGAAAATAGATACTGATTTTCTAAATTTCACTCTTCACTTGGATATTTAATTATTACAAAAACTCAAAGTCACTTATTTTTAGATGGAAGATATATAACAGCTGCTAGAAATAATAAAAATATTAATAAAGATATTGAGTTACATCATTTTTCAAAAAATTTAAAACAAGATCTAATAGATATATTAAACCAAAATAATGTAAAAACTTTAGCATTCGAATCTGATTGAACTTATTTTGAACAATACCAAGCTTATAAAAACCACTGATTCAAAGATTTTGATTTAATTGGAATTAATTGCTCAAAAATAAGAATGATAAAAGATGATTGAGAAATTGCTAACATAAAAAAAGCTTGTGATATTACCGATCAAGTATTTCAAGCAGCTCTTGATTTTATAAAACCAGGAATTACTGAAAAACAATTACAAAGATTTATTGATGATAAATTTTTAGAATTTGGTGCTGATAAAATCAGTTTTGATACAATAATTGCTTCTGGAGTTAATGGAAGTATGCCTCATGCAGTTCCAAGTGATAAAGTAATTAATAATAATGAATTAATCACTATTGATATGGGTTGTTTTTATAATGGATATTGTTCAGATCAAACAAGAACAATTGCTTTAGGTGATGTTGATCCAAAACTAGTTGAAATTTATAATATTGTTTATGAAGCTCAAAGTCTAGGAATTAGCTTAGTTAAAGAAGGTGTAATTGCTGGAGATATTCATAAACAAGTTTATGATTTTATAGATAAAAAAGGGTATGGAAAATATTTTGATCATGGATTAGGTCATGGAATTGGTGTTGAAATTCATGAAGAGCCAAGTGTTGGATCAACTGGTAGTGAAGTTTTAAAAGAAAATATGACTATTACTATTGAGCCAGGAATTTATATTCCAGATTTGGGTGGTGTAAGAATTGAAGATGATGTTTTAGTAACTAAAACTGGATGTAAATTATTAACTTCTTCACCAAGAATTTTATTAAAATTACAAAAATAATAAATAATTACAAAATGACCAAAAATTGGTCATTTTTTTAATGTCTTTTAATAAATTATTAGTTAATTAAAATCTAGAAATTAATAAAATAGATAAATAATTTAACAAAAACTCATTTTTTATTTTTTGATTTTAAGCTAAACTAAAAACTATTAGTAAGATGATAAAATATAATCTAGTTAGAAAGATAGAACTAATATGAATACAATTATTAATAAAGATGAAAATAAAATCAAACAAATTAAAAAAAATCTAAAAACAAGATTAATTTCAGCAACAATTTTAGTATTGCTATTAGGTGTTTATTTAGCATTTCCAATATTGTATTACTTTACTAATGATAGTTCTTCTAAACTTATAATTGCTTATAATGTAATTTCATTAGTTTTAAGTAGTTGTGTGTTATTTTTATCAATTAGAGAGTTATTAATTTCATTTGAAATTAAAAATTTAGACCAAAAACTATTTATTGAAATTTTAACAGTCATTTTATTTTGAATTCCATTTAGTAATATCGAAGCAAAAATTCCAGTTTATAATGATTTAAACTTAAAAGAATATTGATATTTAATAGTAATTGCAATTGGTTTATACTTATTTTTAATTACCTTTTTTTTAATGAAATTTTGTAATAAAAACATTTATCAAGTAACTAAAATCATCTTTGTTTTATTAATTATGGTTCTTGCTTTTAAAGCGATTAATTTTTTAGGTTTTTTAAAAGCATATAACAAAATTTTGTATGGATTTAGTTCTATTATTTGAATATGAGCAACTATTATTCTAACTGATAGTTTTGCTTATTTATTTGGAATTAGATTTGGTAGACACAAATTAGCTCCAACTATTAGTCCTAAAAAAAGTTGAGAAGGAGCTATTGGTGGATTTTTTTCTAGTGTAATTATTAATTTAATTTGAGTTTTAACTATCTTTTTTATTCCATGAACAAAAAGTTTTGCTCCATTTATAGGAATGTATGACTTATTGTTAAATAAAGATGATAATTTAATGTTAATAACTTATATATTTTTAACTGTTTTAGTTTCTTTATTTACTCAATTTGGAGATTTAATTTTTAGTTATATTAAAAGAAGTATCGATATTAAAGATTTTTCTAATTTAATCCCAGGTCATGGTGGAATTTTAGATAGATTAGATTCATTTTATTTTGTCTTTTTTATCATTTATATAATTTTACATATTAGTCTAACATTTAATAGAATATAGGAGGTTTTATGCAAACAAAAATACTTGGTATTTTTAAAAAAATCGGTATTGAATTAGATCAAACTGATTATATTTATTTTAAAGATGCTATTTTAGTTGAAACTCCTAGAATTTCTCAAATTAAAAATAAAGGTTATTTACATATTGAAATTAAAGATTTTTTACCAATTGATGTTTTAAAAAAAATTGAAGACAAACTAAAAAATAATCAATATTTTAATTTCAAGTTAATTATTGATGTTAAAAACCAACAATTTAATAAAGACTTATTAATTCAGTATTTAGAATTTATTAAAATGCATAAGTCTTTATTTAATAACCGCTCTTCTTGAAAATTATTAGATATTTATAATTTTGAATTAATTAATAATCAATTAGTATTTTTAGTAAATAGTCAAACTATTAAAAATGAAATTAGTTTAGAACTTGATTATTGTTTAGCTAAATTAAATCAGTTTGGGTTTAAAGATTTAAGTTATTTAATTAATGTTAATGAAATTAGTTTAGATACTTTAGATACAAAACAACAAATTAATAAAACTTATGATAAACCTGAATATGAACAACAAATAATTAAACCAATTGAAAAAAAACCTAGTACAAATAATAGTTATAAAAACAAAAGACCTAGTTTAGATAAACCTAGTTATAATTCTTTATTAGATGTTGAAGATGATGCTCAAAATATTGTTATTCAAGGAATGGTTATTAATAAAGAATTTAAATTATCAAAAACTGGAAGAAAAATTTTTTATATAGATATAACTGATTTTCAATCTTCAATTAGATGTATGTATTTTGCAAAAAGTGATGCGTTATGTGAATTTGATGACTTAACTGAAGATGAACTAAAATCAAAAGAAATTGAACAAATTAAAGAAAATAAAATTCAAATTAATGATTGAATTAGTGTTAAAGGAAAAACTAGTTTATCTATTTATGATCAAGAACAAATCTTTTATATAGATGATTTTAAAAAAATCAAAAAACAAGTTGATTTGAGAATTGATGATGCAAAAATCAAACGTGTTGAATTACATGCGCATACTAAAATGAGTGTAATGGATGGAGTTAGTGATCCAATTGATTATTTAGAACTTATTAGTAGTTGAAACCATAAAGCAATTGCATTTACAGATCATACAAATGTTCAAGCTTTTCCAGATATTTATAAAGCTTTAAGTAATGTTAATAAAAAGCGTAGCGATCAAGATAAAATTAAAGCTATTTATGGATTAGAAATGAACATGTTAAATAATGATTTATGATATGTTAAAAATCCAAAAAACCAAAATCTAAAAGATGCTAGAATGGTCTTTTTTGACTTAGAAACTACTGGGTTAAGTCCTGAATTAGATGAAATCATTGAATTTGGTGCTATTGAATATAATTTAAAAACTGGTGAAAGAAAAAAAATCGATATTTTAATTAAACCAAAAACAAAATTAAAAGCATTTACTCAAAAACTAACTAACATTACTGAAAAAATGTTAGAAGATAAACCAAGTATTGAACAAGCTTTTAAACAAATAAATGAAATTATAAAAGATGCTATTTTAGTTGCTCATAATGCTAATTTTGACTTTACATTTTTATCTTATTGATCTGAAAAACTAGGTTATGGTAAATTAGAAAATACTATTATTGATACTTTAACAATTTCAAGAATTATTTATCCTGATTTAAAATCACACAGATTAGGATCATTAGCAAAAAGAGTAAATATTTCATATGATCCAAGTATTGCTCACCGTGGAGATTATGATGCTGATATCTTAGCTGATATTTATGAAAGAATGCTAGATGAAACGAGAAAAAAAATCAAAATTATAACAGATAGTGATTGAAATAAAATAGATCCAATTAATTATGCTGATAATTTAAATTATTATAAAAACAAAGGTTTTCATACTAACATTTTAGTTAAAAACCAAGCTGGATTAAAAGAATTATATAAACTAGTTACAAAATCACATACTACTAATTTTTATGCATTTCCAAAAATCTTTAAAGATGATTTAATTCAAATTAAACAAAATAATAATTTATTGTTTGGAGCAAGTTGTGTTAATAGTGAAATTTTTGAACTAGCTAGAACTAGTACATTAGAAAATTTAAAACAAGCAATTGGTTTTTATGATTATATAGAAATTCAACCAATTAGTGTTTATAAAAACTTATTACAAAATGACTCACTAGATTTAGATCAATTAAAGCAAATAATTACAAATATTATTAATATAGCAAAACAAGAAAATAAACTAGTTGTTGCAAGTAGTGATTGTCATTATACAAATCCTGAACTAAAACAAATTAGAGAAGTTTATATTAATGCCAAAGGACTTGGTGGAATTAGACATCCATTATTTGATTTTAATAATAGAGTTAAAGATTATCCTGATCAACATTTAAGAACTACAAAAGAAATGTTAAATGAGTTTGAATGACTTAATGATGATGATTTAATTAATGAAATTGTAATCACTAATTCAAATAAAATAGCAGATATGATAGATAGTAATGTCATTCCAATTAAAGATGGTTTATTTACTCCAAAAATTGCTAATGTTAATGAAAAATTAAAAGATAAATGTTATCAAACAGCAAAACAAATGTATGGAGAAATGCTTCCAGAAATTGTTGAAAAAAGATTAGAAAAAGAACTAGGTTCAATTACAAAACATGGATTTGCGATTGTTTATTGAATTTCTCATTTATTAGTAAAACAATCACTAGATGATGGTTATTTAGTAGGATCGCGTGGATCTGTTGGTTCATCATTTGTAGCAACAATGGCTCAAATTACAGAAGTTAATCCTTTAAAAGCTCACTATAGGTGTTTAAATTGTAAATATTCAGATTTTAATACAGATCCAACTTATAAGTGTGGATATGATTTACCAGAAAAAAATTGTCCTAATTGTAATCAAAAATTAATTGGAGATGGTCATGATATTCCATTTGAAACTTTTTTAGGTTTTGATGGAGATAAAGTTCCAGATATTGATTTAAACTTTTCTGGTGAATATCAAAACCAAGCTCATAATTTTACTAAAAAAATGTTTGGTGAAAATAATGTTTTTAGAGCTGGAACAATCTCAACAGTTGCTGAAAAAACAGCTTTTGGTTATGTAAAAACTTATTTTGAAGAAACTAAAAAAGATGCAAGTTTACCAAGAAAAACTGAAATTAATAGATTAGCAAAATTAGCTCAAGGAGTAAAAAGAACAACTGGTCAACATCCAGGTGGAATCATTATTTTACCAAATGAGTATGAAATTGAAGATTTTACTCCAGTAAATTATCCAGCTGATGATTTAAATTCAACTTGAAAAACAACCCATTTTGATTTTCATTCAATTCACGATAATTTATTAAAAATGGATATTCTAGGTCATGATGATCCAACTGCTTTAAAAATGTTAAGAGATTTAACAAATATTGATCCAATCACTATTCCAACTGATGATAAAAATGTTTATTCATTATTTTCATCTTTACAAGCTTTAAATTTAACTTCAGATAAAATTAATGATGAAATCACTGGAGCTATTGGGATACCTGAATTTGGAACTGGTTTTGTTAGAAATATGTTAAAAGAAACTCAACCAAAAACTTTTGCTGATCTAGTACAAATTTCTGGTCTTTCACATGGTACTGATGTTTGATTAGGTAATGCTAGAGATTTAATTAAAGATAAAAAAGCAGATATTTCTACAGTTATTGGATGTAGAGATGATATTATGGTTTATTTAATAAGCATGGGATTAGAAAGTTCTTTAGCTTTTATGATTATGGAATCAGTTAGAAAAGGTAAAGGATTAAAAAAAGAATGAATTGATGTTATGAAACAATATAATGTTCCAGATTGATACATTGATTCATGTTTAAAAATTAAATATATGTTTCCAAAAGCACATGCTACTGCTTATGTGTTAATGGCTTATAGAATTGCTTGATATAAAATCTATTATCCAACTGAATATTATGCAACCTATCTAACAACAAGAGCTGATGTGTTTGATTTAAAAACAGCGCTTGGTGGTTATGATGCAGTTTTATTAAAATTAAAATCTCAACAACAAAGAGTAAAAAATGGAGAAAAATTATCTAAAAAAGAAGAAGATTTAGAAGTTGTTTATGAAGTTTTATTAGAAATGTTTGCAAGAGGAATTAAATTTAGTAATATTGATTTTGAAAAATCTGAAGCTACTAAATTTAAAGTAGACATTTTACAAGATAACTCTAAAATAATTATTCCACCATTTAATGTAATTGATTCACTAGGTGAAGCAGTGGCGCTTTCAATAATTAATGCTAGAAACACAAAACCAATTACTTCAGTTAATGATTTAAAAAACAGAACACAAACTACACAAACTCAAATTAAAATTTTTGAAGAATTTAATATTTTAGATTCATTATCAGTTGATGAACAACTTGCTTTTGATTTCTAATAGAAAGATATTATGCAAAAAGAATATATAAAAGAATTAATGTTAAACAGAAAAAGTGCACGTGATTTTGATCTAAATAAATCAATTAGTGATCAAGATTTAGAAATAATTTTAACATCTATGAGAATGTCTCCTAGTGCTTTTAATTTGATGAATTTAAGATTATTAATCATTGATAGAAATTGTAGTTTTAAAACTGAACTTAGTCCTTTATTTTATAATCAGTTAAATTTTATTAATGCTGATAAAGTTATTTTGTTTGTTTCTGATAAAACTAATAAAATTTTAAATCACACTATTGATAAAACTGTTAATAAAATGTTTAATGAAACACAAATTGAAATAGCAAATAAATTTAAAAAAAATGTTATTAATGCAACTAGTCAATTAGCACAAATTAATGAATTAGATAATTGAAGTAAAACAACTGCTCATATAACTGCTGGAATAGCTACAATTGCTGCTGCTAGTTTAAATATTGATAGTTGTATAATTGGTGGGTTTAATGCTAAAGTTTTAGAAACTTTCTTTATTCAAAAAAATTACTTATCAGAAGATGAACAAATTGTTTTAACAATGAGTTTTGGATATATGAGTAAATCAATTAAACCTAAGCCAAAAATTAGAATTGATGAAAATGAATATATTACTTTTGTCAAATAATTTGAAAACAATATCATAAGCATATATAATTTATATGTATTAAAAATAATATATAAAGCTAGAAGCAAGGTTTTTAATACCTTGCTTTATTTTTTCTAAACTAAGGAGTGTTATGAAAGATTTTGAATCACTAAAGTTTCAAATTAATGAATTAGTTAACAAAGAATTAGAAGTTTTAAATCTAAAAGTTTATCAAATTAATAATCTTACAGAATTTGAAAACGATATGATTCAAATACTAGTTGAAGATAGCTTACAAGCTAATAAACCATTAGATTTTGATATTTTAATAAAAGCAAATGATTTAGTTTCAAATAAAATAGATCAACTAATTAAAACTAAAGATAAATACTTATTAGAAATTTCAAGTAGTGGAATTGAAAAACAAATTAGAAGTCAAGAAGAACTACTCAAAGCTTTAGAACAATGAGTTTATGTGCAACTAAATAATGAAATAAAAAAAGTTAAAGAATTTGAAGGTTATGTAACTAAATATAATGATCAAACAAATACATTTACTTTTTCATTTTTTATAAAAGGTCAAAAAAAGAATTTAGATGTTAAGTTTGATGATATTAAATTTATAAGATATGCAGTTAGATTTTAAGGAGATATATGCTAAACGGAACAGAATTATTAGAATCAATTAAATTAATAGAAAAAGAAAAAGGAATTAGTAAAGAAAGTATTATAAATAGTCTTAAAGAAGGTTTACAAAAAGCTTATGAAAGATTTTATGATACTGATGCAATTATTAAAATTGATATTAATGAAAATACAGGATTAATTACTATGCATCAAGAATTAAAAGTAGTTGATGATGAACAACTTGATGATGATTGATTAGAAATTACACTATCAAAAGCAAAACTAAAAAATCCTGATATTCAAATTGGTGATACTATTTATAAACCAATTGAATTTAGTGAAGAATTTTCAAGAATGGTAGTTAACCAAGTAAGACAAATTTTTCAACAAAAAATCAGAGAAGCTGAAAGAGCAAGAATTTATGAACAATTTGTTAGTTTAGAAGGTGAAGTTGTTCAAGCTAAAGTAGTTGGAATGAATAGAGAAAATAATTATGTTTTAGATATTAATGGTACAACTGCTTATTTATGAAAATCAAAAACTATTAATAATGAAATTTTTCAAATTAATGAAATTATTGATGTTTATATTGAAGTTGTTGAAAAAGAAAGCAAATTATCTCAAATCTCAATTTCAAGAACTGCTCCTAATTTTTTAACTAAATTAATTGAAAGAGAAGTTCCAGAAGTAAGAATGGGAATTGTTGAAATCAAAGCTGTTAGTCGTGAACCTGGAAAACGTTCAAAAGTTGCTGTAATTACTCATAATAATAATGTTGAACCAATTGGAGCTATTATTGGAGTTGGTGGTAATAGAATTAATAGAATTAGTGATATTTTAAAAGGTGAAAAAATCGATATTATTAGATGAGATGAAGATCAAATCACTTATTTAATTAATGCAATGACACCAGTAAAAGTAATTTCTATTAATAAAATTGGTGATGAATATGATATAGTAGTTCCAGATACTCAATTATCATTAGCAATTGGAAAACAAGGAGTTGCAGCTAAACTAATTGCTAGTTTATTAAAAACTAAGATTAATATTTTTTCATATTCAACTGCTTTAAAAGAAAATATGGACATTTTATGAAATGGTGATACAACTAAACAAGAAGTTGAAACTAATACATACACTCCAAAAACTAAAACAACTAAAAAAGAAGAAAAACCAGCAATAACAAATATTAAAAAACCTGTAAAACAAACAATTAAAAAAGAAGAAAATCAAATTGATGTTGATGCTTTAATTGCTTTTCAAGCTGAAGTTGAACATGAACAAGAATTAAAAGATCAAGAAGAGTTATTAAAACAAGAATCTATGTATAAAGAATACGATAATAACTTTAATGATTTTGAAAATGAAAAAGAAATTCTTTTAGCTGAAAAACAATTAGAATCTCAAAATCAAATAATAAAAGAACCAGTTGTTGAAGTTCAAGAAGTTGAAATTGAAAAACAATCAGAAGCTCAAGATCAAATCACTGAAAATAAACAACCAGAAATTAAAACTGAAGTTGAAACTAAACCTAATATAGTTGAACAAGTTAATAAATTAAATACTAATAAATCAAATAATAAATTTGAACAAAATAGATTTAGTTATAAAAAACAAAAACAAAAAGAAGAAGAACTAGAACTTGATTTTGATATTAAAAACGAACCAGATATTGATGAAATTGATGCAAATTTAAAAGCATTTAATGATGCAATTTTAAAACAAGAAGATGATGAAGATCTTGATATAGATTTAGATGATTATGACAAATACTATGATTAATAAAAATAAAAATCTAAGAAAAGATATTGCTTCAAATCAAATGTTAGAAAAACATCAATTAATTAGAATTGTTAAAAACAAAAATAATGAGATTTTTATAGATACTACTTATAAAGCTAATGGTAGAGGTGTTTATCTAAAACCAGATTTAAATAGTTTAAATATAGCAAGACAAAAAAATTTGATTGCAAAAAGTTTAAAATCAAAAATAGATGTTTCTATTTATGATCAAATAGAAGAATTTATTAATGCAAAAAGATAAATTACTAAAAGCTATTGGAATGGCATACACTTCTAATAACCTAATAACTGGATTTAGATTACTTGAAGAAATTAAACTAAAAAAAGTTAAATTTGTAATTTTAAGTTCAGATATGGGATTAGCACAACAAAAAAAATATATCAATAAATGTCTTTCAAGAAATATCGAATGTGTTTTTAATGTTTTAACAAAACAAGAATTAGCAAAAGCATGTGGAAAAGATATTTTAGTAGCTATTGGATTAAAAGATGATAACTTTATCAAATTAATCAAATCTAATTTATAGATAGAGAAGAGGTTTTAAGATATGAAAAAACAAGTAAAAAATATTAAAAAACAAAAAGCTCAAAATCAAACAAAAAATATTAAAAAGCAATTAAAAGAAGAAGTTAATACAGGTTTAATTGATGGGATTTTTGTTTATACAGAACCACTATCAGTAATAGAATTTGCTACTAAAATTAATAAACCATTAACTGCTATTTTAAAACACTACTTTAATCAAGGTCTATTATTAAATCAAAATACACTTCTAACTGAAGAACAAATGGGTGAATTGTGTTTAGAATTTGGTTTTGACTTTAAAAAAGAAACAACAGTTACAAAAGAAAATATTTTACAAACTTTATTAGAAACTGTTGATGATGAAAAACATTTAAAAGAAAGACCACCAATTGTTACAATCATGGGTCATGTTGATCATGGTAAAACTACTTTATTAGATTCAATTAAGAATTCTAATGTTGTAGCTAGTGAAGCTGGAGGAATTACTCAAGCGATTGGTGCTTATCAAATTACTACAAAACATAATAAAAAAATTACATTTATTGATACTCCAGGTCATGAGGCTTTTACTGAAATGAGAAGTAGAGGTGCTAATGTAACTGATATAGTTGTTTTAATAGTTGCTGCTGATGATGGAGTAATGCCACAAACTGAAGAAGCTATTGATCATGCTAAATTAGCAAATGTTCCAATAATTGTATTTATTAATAAAATTGATAAACCTGGAGCTGATCCAAATAGAGTAAAAACTGAACTAATGAAATATGGTTTAGTTGCTGAAGAGTTTGGTGGAGATATCCCATTTATTGAAGGATCAGCTATTAAAAAAATTAATTTAGACAAATTACAAGATACTATTATTTTAATTTCTGAATTAGAGAACTTAAAAGCAAACCCAGATAAATTTGCTTCTGGAGTTGTTTTAGAAGCTCACTTAGACAAAGCAAAAGGACCAGTTGCTTCAGTTTTAGTTCAACAAGGAACTTTAGAAATTAAAGACATTATGATTGCTGGAACAACTTTTGGATCAATAAAACACATTGAAGATGAATTTAAACATAAAGTTTTAAAAGCTGAACCAAGTAAACCAGTTGTTGTTTATGGATTAAATCAAGTTCCAAAAGCTGGAGATAAATTTGTTGTTATTAATGATGAAAAAATGGCTCGTGAAATTTCTGAAGCACAATTAAAAAAACAACAAGAAGAAGAAAGAAGAACTAAACAAGCATTTACTTTAGATGCAATTAAGCAACATATTGATGAAGGTGAATTAAAAAATATTACTTTAATTATTAAAGCTGATACTCAAGGAAGTGTTGAAGCTTTAAAAAATTCTTTATCAAAAATTAATATTTCTGGAGTAAAAATTAATATTATTAGAGCTAGTGTTGGAGCTATTTCACTTTCAGATATTTCACTAGCTTCAACAGTTAGAGATGGTTTAGTAATTGTTTATGGATTTAATGTAAGACCTGATGCAATAGTTAGAAAAAAAGCTGAAGAAGATCATATTGAAATCAGATTACACAATATTATTTATAAAGTAATTGAAGAATTAGAAGATGCTGCTAAAGGAATTTTAGATCCTGAAATTAAAGAAGTAGTTTTAGGTCAAGCACAAGTGAGAGCTTTATTTAGACATTCAGCAATTGGAACTATTGGTGGATTTTATGTACTTGATGGAGTAATTCCAAGAAATGCTAAAATTAGAGTAATTAGAAATGGTGTTGTTGTTTATGATGGAGAAATTAATTCATTACAACATCAAAAACAAGATGCTAAAGAAATTAAAGCTGGTTTTGAAGGTGGATTAACTATTAAAAACTTTAACGATATTAAAGAAGAAGATATTTTTGAAACTTATAAAATAGAACAAATTAAATAATTAAAAAGACAGACTCTTCTAGTCTGTCTTTTTTTTATACAAATTTTCTTTAAACTTTAAAAGTTCTTCATATTCTTTTTGTTTAGAAAGTTTGTATTCTTGTTTTTTAATTTGTTTTAATTGTTTTTTTGTTGGTACTATTTGATTATTTAAATAAGCATTTAAAATAGCTAAATTTTCTTCTTCTTTTTGGTATTCTTTATTTTTAAAAATTATACTTATAAAAGTTCCAAATAATACTCCTAAAACCATACTAATAATTATTAAAACAAATCTTAAAATAGTTTTAATTACTAAAGTTGTATTTCAATAATAAAACAAATTACCAGTTAAAATTATTAAAATCCCAACAAAAGCTAAACCAAAAGAATAAGTAAAACTATCACTTTTTATAACTTTAAATAAAACTAATAACAAATTAATTAAAAATACTGTTATTAAATAAGCTAAAGAAATTAAAAATAAATATAAATAAGTTAATTTACCTAGTTTGTTAAAATGATTTCAAGAATAGTTTTGTAGATCTGCGCCTATAAAAAATAATATTATTAAAAATAAACCAATTGTTGTAAATAATTGAACTAGTAGATTAATTCAAAATGGTGTTCTAGTATTATTAAACTTGATATTATCTAATAGTTGTTCTTTATTTTGATTTTCCATAATTTTTATTTTAGCACTTTAAATACATCAAAATAGTAATAATAAAAAATGAATATAAAAAAACAACACTTATAAAGTGTTGTTGAGTTATTTTCAATGGAGCAGGTGAAGGGAATCGAACCCTCACAATCAGCTTGGAAGGCTGAAGTTCTGCCATTAAACTACACCTGCATGATTAATACCTTTATATATTATTATATAAAAATATCAATGTCAATATTTTAGTATGATTATTTTCTAATTCCTAATTTTTCAATAACTTCTTTATATCTGTTAACATCTTTTTTAACTAGATAATCTAAAAAGTGTCTTCTTTGAGCAACTTTTTTTAATAAAGTTCTTCTTGTAGGAATATCTTTTTTATGCATTTTTAAATGTTCAGTTAAATTTGAAATTTCAGCTGTTAGAATAGCAATTTGTACTTCAGCTAATCCAGTGTTTTTTTCATCTCCACCAAACTCTTTAATTAATGCTAATTTTTGTTCTTTTGAAACCATTTTTTCTCCTTGTGTAGTATTTAAATGTCTATCAAAGGCATATTTGAGAAAGAATAATGTCTCTGGTAAACTACTAACTTTAAAATATTATCATAAATCAGTTACTTTGTCTTAGTTATTAAAATGTTTTTTAAAAAAAGATAAAAATTGTAAAAATATCAAATAATTTTTAGTTTTATATAAAATACTTTTAGAAAGTTTAGAATACCAAAATGAAAAAGGCTGCTATTTTTTTAATACCAACTTTATCATTAGTATTAGTAGGATGCACAAAAAATAAACAAAATAATAATTCAGTACAAAAGCAACCCAATATAACTAATGTTTATAAAAAAACAATAAAAGATAAAGAACAAAATATAGAAAATAAAATAAATAAACCAAGCTTTATTAGTAAACCCACAAATACTAATAAAAAACCTGGTTTTTCAAATTTATTAAATGATGAATTCGAACCAAAGAATGATGATAAACTTTTAGATCAAAATGTCTCTAAAAAAGAACCAAAAGTAAATCACAATTCAATGACTAATAATAATTCAACTTTAGAAGTTGAAAATAAACTTAAAAAAATTACTGAGCAAAATAATAAATTTCAAGTTTTTGAAGATACACAATATAGCGTTAAAAGCTTATTAAATTCAATATCTTTTTCAAATAATAAAATCAATATCAATAAATATAAAGATATAAATTATATAGGTTTAGACCAATATCTAAACCTACTTAAAGATATTATAGAAATTAATTCAAAAAGTAAAGATGTTTTTTATAATAATGTATCTTATACATTAACTAAAGAACTTAAAAAAGAAACTAATAATAATATAACTACTATAACTCTTATTAATAAATATAGTTCAAAAGATAAAAATAAAAACAGTGATTTTACACTAAGTGAGTTTGTTAAATTTGATTATTTAACTCAACAAACAACTATTTCTAGTGTTAATTTTTATAATTTATTAAATCCTTATGAAAATGAAACTAATTTAGAATATAAGTATTCTAAAACACTTGATAAAAATCCTTTAATTATTGATTTAAATAAATATAACATATACATATTTAATAAAAATAATCAATTATATTTACCATTACTTGTTTTAAATCAAGTATTTTTAGCTGAATCAGAAAGACAAATTTATTTTAATAATAAAGATCTTTTTGTTTTTGAAGTTTTTGATCTTTATGATCATAATAACAACAATACTAAAAAAATGCTTAGCTCAAATAAGCAAGATACTGAACTAAGTAAAGATTTAAAAGAGTTTTCATATAATTATTTATGATTTTTATTAGATAATTTTTATCCTTTAAAACAAAAAAATCAAGACTATAAAGACTATTTAGAAAAATATAAAAAAGATCTAATGTCAAATAAATTAGAGCATTTTAAAGCAAATAATTTATTAATAAGAGATTTAAATGATATTCATACAAAAGTATTGTTACATTCACCACTTTATGATTTAAAAACTAGAGATGAAGTTCTATTAGTTAAAGAAAATAATAGAACTGATAGAGTTGGAAACTTTAGAAAATATGAAAGAGAATTAATTAATCTATCTGGTGATTTAAATGAAAGAAACATTAGATATACTAATGATAATAAAACAGCTATTATTAAGATTGACATTATTTCAAGATATACTGTAGAAGGTATTAAAAGACAACTTGAAGAAATAAAAAAACAAAAATACAGTTAAAAATGTTATTTTTGATCTAACTTTAAATCGTGGTGGAAGTGTTCCTGCAACTTTTATTCTACTTGGTTATTTAACAGATCAAAGTTTTAAATATCATAAATTTTATCCAAACACTAATAATAAAGAAATACTAGATATTAAATCAAAAATAGGTAAATTTGATTTTAAATACTATATTTTAACTTCACCTATTAATTATTCAGCTGGAAATACATTTGCTTCAATTAGTAAAACTAATAAAATAGCTAAAATTATTGGATATCAATCAGGTGGAGGAGCTAGTGAAGTTAGACTAAGTATTTTACCAAATGGGATGATAATTAGAAAAAGTTCAATGTATACTCTAACTGATAATAATTGAAATTCATATGAATTAGGTGTTAAACCTGATATAGAATTTGACAAATCAAAAAGTTATAATTTTAAAAAACTATTTGATTTAAATTACATTCAAAATATTGTAAATAAAAACTAAAAATATAGAACGGAGTTATTATGAAACTATTTTTATCAAGTTTATTCTTATTATCAAATACAATAACTCCAAGTTTAGCAAATAGTATAAATGTAGTTAATAATCAAAATTCATCTATTAATCTAAAAGAATATAATCTTAATTTTTTAGCTAAAAATATTAGAGACATTAAAAAGAAAAAAATAAACATACATACTCATAAAGATGTAGCTTATATTTCTGTAAATGAATTTTTAGATAGTATTGAACCAATAATTAAACGTAATGAGATTGCACATCAGTTTAAAGATAATAAAGCTACAATTAGTTTAAAATCATCTAGTTTTAGTAACCTAAAAGTTGAATTTGATCACAAAGCTCAAGATATTATAGTTTCAGATAACAATATTTTTACTGAAATTTTAAAAGATAAAGAACGTGGAGAAGAAAAATTAAATCTTGAATTTAAAGGAATAAAAAACGAAAATCCAATTAAACAATTCAAATATCATTTAAAAGATTATGATATTGAAATGTTAAAGAATAATAAGGATATTTATTTACCTATAGTTTTGTTAAATCAAATTTTTTTAAGTGATTCAAATATTCAAGTGTACTTTAATCAAGATGAAGTTAATGTTTTTAGATTTGCTGATTCACTAAAAGATTTCTTTAGCATAGCAAATCTTAAAATGTCAAAAGCAAATATGCAAACAGAAATTCCTAAAAATTTAAAAGAATTTCAATATAAATATTTGTCATTTTTATTTGATCATTACTATGGAATTAAACTAAATAATAAATCATATAAAGAGTTTTTTAAAAAGTATGAGTCTAAAATTTTAGGCTCAAATGATAGTCATTATTTAGCAACAAGACAAATAATAGCAGATCTTGATGATCCTCATTCAGCTTATATTCTAGATGGTTATTTTAATAAAATGAAAGATATTGAAAAAGTTCCAATATCAAAGGAATCTAACAAAGTTCGCTCTGATAATTGAAACAATTTACTTCATGTACTAGCTAAACTAGATCCAAATAAAATTGAATATCAAAATAATTTTATTTCAGATACTACTTCAGTAATTTCATTTAAGCAATTTGAAGAAAATACAGCTTCACATATTAAAAAAAGCTTAGAGGAAGCTCAAAAAAGGGGAATTAAAAACATTATTTTTAATGTAACTCAAAATGGTGGTGGATTTATTGGAGCTGCTTATGAGCTAATGGGATTTTTAACAGATAAGCCATTTAAAGTTTATAATTATAATCCACTTTCAAAAGAACAAAAAGTTGAAACAATTAAATCAAAATATAACAAATTTGATTTTAATTACTATATTTTAACTTCTCCATATTCTTTTTCAGCAGGTAATATTTTTCCTCAAATCACAAGAGATAATAAAGTAGCTAAATTAATTGGTTATAAAACTTTTGGTGGAGCTAGTTCTATTGGATATTTTATTTTACCAACTGGAGATATTATTCAATTAAGTACTAATAATGTTTTTACAAGTTCTAAATTTAAAAGTTTAGAATTTGGAGTTAACCCAGATGTTAAATTAGATGGTGATGTTTTAACTAATGCAAAAGATTTATATGATAAAAATAAACTTTTAGATCTAATTAGTAAAGCAGATAAAATTCCTTTTGGAAACGATACTGAATCAACTATTAAACCAAGTGAAACATTACCTATAAAACCAGATGATAATTCACAACCAAATTCAAAACCAAAATTCTTTTTATCTAAATACATAAAAAATAAGAATTTAAAAATTACAAAAAATGATCCTATAACTTTATTAGTAGAACTTTTTGAAACTAATCCTGAACTTAAGTTTGATCAAGATATAAGAATTAGTTTAAAAGATAAAAATAAAGCTGAAATTTATTTAGAAAATAATCCAGAAGATAAAGTAATTATTAATTTTTCTGTTATTAATAATGATCAAAAACAAATAAAAACTAATAATAAAACTAAATTAATTATTGGTTTAGTATCTTCATCTATTATTGTATTTATTGTTTTAATATCAGCATTCTTTATTATTAAAAAAAGAAGACAAAAATAAAAAATAGTACATACTTTTATAAAGTGTGTACTATTTTAATTTTAGATTTATTCCTAATAATTCTTGAGCTTTATCTACTAGATTTTCATCTAGTAGTTTTTTTATTTTTGTTGAAGAAATATCATTATCTCTTTTAAAAATAATCACATTTTCTTTACTAAAAACTCTAATTAAATCATTGATATTTCCTTGAGATAAATAACCAAATGTAAAGTCTTGTCCTTCAACTATTTTAATAACATTTAATTTGTTTAATAAAATATCTATAAATTGATCTTTAGTTGTTTTGATTAAACTGTCATCAACTTTTATATCAATAAAATAATCTAGGTCTGTTAATTTAGTATTAATAAATTCTAATTTTTGTTTTTTAGTTGCTAAATTAGTATAAGTTTTGTTATTTTTAATTTTTTTATCAAAAGACATTACTATACTAGTTAAATTTTCTTGTTTTGCTATATTAATTACTTGATTAATTATTTTTTGATGAAAAATATGAAAACCATCAAAATTACCAATAGTAATAATTGCTTTTTTAGTATTTAGTTTTTCTAATTTATCAAAGGAGTCATTAATATATATCATTATTTAATCCTCCTCTTTTAATTTTAAAGATATTATTATCATATTTTTGATAAACAGCTAGAATATTATTTTGATCATCACTAATAAAAACTAAACCATCATTAATATCATTTAAAATAATTTTTTTACCTTGTATTATTTCTAAACTATTTTGATATTTAACTACTTTATAATCATTAGTTTTAATTGCATCATTTATTGAGATTAAATGATCTCAACTAATATTATTTAAATCAATAGCATTTTCTAGTTTAAAATTACCAGAAAGTGTTCTATTTAAATAAACTACATATCCTATTGTATTTAAATCTTTACAAATATCTACAGCTAAACTTCTAATATATGTTCCTTTACTACACTTAACATCTAAAAAAATCTCATAATTTTTTTGATCATAGTCTAATAAACTAGTTTTATAAATAGTTACCTTTCTACTTTTAATTTCAACATCTTGATTAGTTAAAGCATACTCATATAATTTTTTACCATCAACTTTTATAGATGAGTAAATTGGTGGGTATTGGTTATAAGTATAGTTATTATATTTATTAATTACTTTATTGATTTGATCTAAACTAATATTAAAAGGAGTTTGAGTTTGAATAATATTTCCTTCAGCATCAAAACTATCAGTTAGAGTAAATAATTTAATTTTTACTTGATAAGCTTTATTAGCGTTTAATAAATAATCACTAATTTTAGTAGCATTATTTACTAAACAAATTACAACTCCAGTTGCTAGTAAATCTAAAGTACCACAATGACCAACTTTTTTAATATTTAACTTTTTTTTAACTTGATTAATTAATTGATAAGTTGAAATATTACTAGGTTTATTTAAAATAAAAATTCCTGATTTTTGCATAATTTAATTTCTATTTAAAAATCCAAGTATAAAACTTGGAAATTTAATATTATTTATTTTTGTCTTCTTTTAAAATTTTATCAATTTGATTAGCTCTATCTAAACTAGTATCATAAACAAAAGTTAATTCAGGAACAGTTCTTCAGTCTAGTTTACTTGCTAATATCATTCTAATTTCTTTTAATTTATTTTCTAGTTCTTCTTCAATACTTTGTATTGTTAAATCTTCAGGAATTGGAATAAATTGATAAAAGATTTTAACATGACTATTATCAGCAGATAATCTAGTTTCTACAACTGAAACAGATTTTAAAATTTCACTTTTAATTTCACGTTGTAAAATTAAATTTAACTCTCTTAAAAGTAATGACTCTTTTCTTTTTTGAGTTTTTATATTTGCCATAAAATTCTCCTTTTGCTATTTAAATTATACCACTTACAAAAATTGTAAATTTTATAAAAAATGCAACCTAGTTTTATTTTATATAAGAATTTATCTATAATATGAATAATATTAGAAAATAAAAAGCTGTTTAGTCTATAATTTTAATTAATATAGAAAAGGACATAGTTTATGTTACAAAAACCTCGTGGAACTCAAGACTTTTTTTTAGATGAAACAAAGTTATGAATTAAAGTTGAAACTAAATTAAGAGAAATTTTAAATAAGTTTAATTATAGTGAAATAAGAACACCAATGTTTGAATCAAAAGAACTATTTATTAGAAGTATTGGTTCAACTAGTGATATTGTTTCAAAAGAAATGTATGAATTTGTTGATAAAAAAAATCGTAGTCTAGTTTTAAAACCAGAAGGAACAGCTAGTGTTGTTAGAGCTGTTGTTGAAAATAAACTGTATGCTGAAGACTATTTACCTTTTAAAACTTATTATATCAGTCCAATGTTTAGATACGAAAGACCACAAAATGGAAGATATCGTCAATTTCATCAATTAGGAATTGAAGTTTATGGAAGTGATTCAATACAACAAGATTATGAAGTTTTAAATATAGCTAACAATATCATTAATGATTTTAAATTAAATAAAAATATTAAAATTTATACAAACTATTTAATAACTGGAAACAATAGAGAACAATACATTTTAGAATTAAAAAAATATTTAACTGATTTTAAATTATGTACTGATTGTAATATTAGGATTGAAAAAAATCCTTTAAGAGTACTAGATTGTAAAATTGATGACAAACAATTTAACAATGTTCCTAGTATGAAAGACTTTTTAACTGATGAAGAACAAAAAAGATATCAACAAACACTTGATTTATTTAAAGAAATGAATATTTTAACTATTCATGATGATAAATTAGTTAGAGGTTTAGATTATTACACCGGATTTATTTTTGAAATAAAATATGAATCTAAAAATATTGAACAAACTATTATAGCTGGTGGTAGATATAATAATTTAGTCTATGAAATTGGAAATATTAACTTACCAGCTTGTGGTTTTGGGATGGGATTAGAAAGATTTATAAATATTATAAAAGAACAAAATGACAAGCTAAATACAAATGATCAAAGCATTGATCTTTATACAATATGTTTAGATCAATCAGCTATAAAATTAAATCAACAAATTTTAGAATTGTCTAGATCTATTGGTTTAATATCTGATAGTAACTACTACAATCTGTCTTTAAAATCTGCATTAAAAAAATCAGATAAACTGAATCCAAAATATTTAATTATTCTTGGTGAAAAAGAAGCAACATCTAATCAATTTATAATTAAAAATAAAATTAATAAAACTGAAATTAAAACAACATTAACTAATTTGGTTAATGATCTAAAATAAGGAGATATATGAAAAGAACACATACTTGCGGTGAATTAACATTACAAAATGTTGATCAAAAAGTTATTCTACAAGGTTGAGTAAAAAAAATTAGAAAACTAGGAGCTATGGTTTTTATTGATCTAAAAGATAGATATGGAATTACTCAATTAGTTATTGAACAAGAAAATATTAACTTAATTAATAATATTAAAAATGAATATGTAATTGAAATTAGTGGAATTGTTGTTAAAAGAAAATCAGTTAATAAAGAGTTAATTACTGGAGAAATTGAAGTTATTGTTAAAGATCTTTTAGTAATTAATAAATCTGAATTAACTCCTTTTGTTTTAGAAAATGATGTTAATGTTAATGAAGATACTAGATTAACTTATAGATATTTAGATTTAAGAAGACCAATTATGCAAAATAATCTAATTATTAGAGCAAAAATTAATCATATAATTAGAAACTATTTAACTGATTTAAATTTTTTAGAAGTAGAAACTCCTTATTTTGCAAAATCAACTCCAGAAGGTGCGCGTGATTTTTTAGTACCATCAAGATTAAATAAAAATAAATTTTATGCTTTACCTCAATCACCACAATTATTTAAACAATTATTAATGATTTCTGGAATTGACAGATATTATCAAATTGTTAGATCTTTTAGAGATGAAGATTTAAGAATTGATCGTCAACCTGAATTTACTCAATTAGATTTAGAAATGAGTTTTGCAACTAGTGAAGATGTAATGCAAATTAGTGAATCTTTAATTAAAAAAATCTTAAAAGAAGTTAAAAACTTTGAAATTAAAGGACCTTTATTAAGATTAAGTTATAAGGACGCTATTGATTTATATGGTAGTGATAAACCAGATTTAAGATATGATTTAAAAATTCATACTTTAAATGATATTTTTAAAAATACTAATATTAAATTTTTAAATAATCCTGATTTATTTATTAGAGCGATTTGTATAGATCAATTATTATCAAAAAAACAACTTGAAGATTTAAACCAACAAGCAAAACAATTTCACTTTAATTCAATTGCTTTTATTAAATTTGAAAATAATAATTGGTCAGGCAGTTTAGCAAGCCAATTAACTGAAAATGAAAAAGAATTATTAATTAAAGAGTTTGATATTAAAAATAAAGCAACTATTATTTTAAATATTGGAAAGTATGCAGAAATTTCTCAATTAATGGGTGCTATTAGAATTAGTTTAGCTAAAATGTTTAATTTAGAAACTAAAGATGATTTTAAATTATTATGAGTTGTTGATTTTCCTTTATTTGAGTTTAATGAACAAGAAAATAGATATGTAGCAGCTCATCATCCATTTACAAGTCCAAAAGAAGAATGCTTAACTGATTTTGATACTAATAAAAAAGATGCTTTAGCTTGTGCTTATGATCTAGTTATGAATGGATTTGAAATTGGAGGAGGAAGCCAACGTATTACAGATCCAGAAATTCAACAAAGAATGTTTGATGCAGTTGAATTAACTGCTCAACAAGTTGAAACTAATTTTGGTTGATTTATGAACGCTTATAAATATGGTGCTCCTTATCATGCAGGAATTGCTTGAGGATTAGATAGAATTAATATGATTTTAACTGATTCAAATTCAATTAGAGATGTTATTGCTTTTCCAAAAAATTCACTAGGAATTGATATGATGAGTAATGCTCCAGATCTAGTAAGTGAAAAACAATTAGAAGAATTAAATATTAAAATAGTTAAATAAAAAGTAAAAGTAGGGTCTAAAACCCTACTTTTTTTCCCATCATATAATCATCAAAATTTTTATCTCAATCAATTTGTTGCATTCTTTTTGCAACATATACTTTATTTGCAAAATCAAAAATGCCAATATTTAATAATTGATCAAATTCTAAAAATTCAAAAATTAAAATAGCATAATAAAGATATGTCTGAAAAATAATAATAAATTTAATAAATTCATTAGCTAAATCTAATTGATTTTTAATATATCAAAAACCATCATCATCAATTTCATCAATACATTCGCTTAAGACTTCATCAATTTCATATAAATATTCAATAAATATTTCATTAGTATCTGATTCTAAAGCAATTTTGATTAATTCAACTAAATCATATCTCATGTATTCTAATTTTGTTGATGGATTTAGATCAATAAGTGTTTTTAAAGAATTAGTTAAATATGTTCTTGTTAAATATAAAAAGGTTTCTCTAATATTTAAATCAACACCATATTCATCACAAAAATTTGGATTTTTTTTATCAAATGTTTTATATCAAAAAGAAAAATCATCAAAAAAGCTTAATAATTTTTGAAGTCTAATTACAATAATTTCATAAAAATCGCTTTGAATTATCTTTTTTAAATCTGCAACTACAAATTTAGGAGTAGTTTTTGATTCTATTTGATTAATTCATTTTCTAAAAGTTGAGATATTTGGTTTTTTTAGTCATTGCTCAACAGCTTTTTTAGAAAATTCAGATATTTTCTTACCTGGTTGTTGTGAAATTAAATAAAGTTCATCAACAAGTATTTTTAAAAAATTACCATGATATTTAAACATTTTTCTTTCCTCTAATTACTATAATTTTAATCATCTATTTTTAAAATAGCAACAAAGGCTTCTTGTGGAACCTCTACAGTTCCAATTTCTTTCATTTTTTTCTTACCTTCTTTTTGTTTTTCTAATAATTTCTTTCTTCTTGATTTATCTGCAGCATGAAGTTTTCAAGTAACATCTTTTCTATAAGCTTTTATAGTTTCTCTTGAAATTACTTTATTTCCAATTGTTGCTTGTACTGGTACTTCAAAGTTTTGTCTTGGAATTAATTCTTTTAGTTTTAAAGTTAAAGCACTTCCTCTTTGATAAGCAAATTTTTGATTAACTATCATTGAAAATGCATCAACCATTTCTCCATTTAATTTAATATCCATTCTTACTAATTTTGATTCTTTATAACCAATAAGTTCATATTCAAAAGATGCATATCCTTTAGAAATAGATTTTAATTTATTAAAAAAGTCAAAAATAATTTCAGCTAATGGCATTTGATAAACTAAAATTCGTCTATTATTGTCAATTACTTCCATATTTTTATAAATACCAAGTTTGTTTTGACACAAATTCATTAAATCTCCAATATATTCGCTTGGAGTTGCTATTTTAATTTCAACAAATGGCTCTTCAATTTTTGCAATTTTTTGAGCTTCAGGTAGTAGTGCAGGATTATCTAATTCAATTACTTGTTTATTTGTTAAGTGAACTTTATAAACTACACTTGGAGCAGTTGCAATTAGTTCAAGATTATATTCTCTTTCTAGTCTTTCTTGAATTACTTCCATATGTAATAATCCTAAAAAACCACATCTAAAACCAAATCCTAAAGCTTGACTAGTTTCTGGTTCATAAACTAAAGAAGAATCAGATAATTCAATTTTTTCTAAAGCTTCTTTAAAATCTTGATATTTATTAGTATCAATTGGATAAATTCCACAATATACCATTGGTTTTAATTTTTTATAACCTTCTAATGGTTCATCAGCTGGATTTAAAACACTTGTAATAGTATCTCCAACATTAACATCTTTAATAGTTTTTATTGAAGCTGCAACTCAACCGACTTCACCAGCTTCTAAAAAGTCTTTTTTAACAATTTTTGGAGTTTTTATTCCTAAAGAAGTAACTTCATATTCAGCATTAGTAGACATTAGTTTGATTTTATCACCAACTCTTAGCATCCCTTGTTTTAGTCTTATTGACATAACAACACCTAAATATTTATCATAATAAGAATCAAAAATTAAAGCTTTTAAAGGTGCATTATCAATAGCATCACTTGGTGATGGAATTTTTTCAACTATTGCTTGTAAAACATCTTCAACATTTAATCCAGTCTTTGCTGAAATTAAAGGGGCATTACTACAATCTAATCCTATAATTTCTTCAATTTCTTGTTTAACTTTATCAACATCAGCACTAGGTAAATCAATTTTATTAATTACTGGAATTATTTCTAAATTACTATCGATTGCTAAATAAACATTAGCTAAAGTCTGAGCTTCAACTCCTTGAGAAGCATCAACAACTAAAATAGCACCCTCACAAGCAGCTAAACTTCTTGAAACTTCATAAGTAAAATCAACATGACCTGGAGTATCAATTAAATTAAAAATATAATCTTGATTATCTTTTGAACGATATTTTAATTGAACTGAGTTTAATTTAATTGTAATTCCTCTTTCTCTTTCAATATCCATTGAATCTAATAATTGATCTTGCATTTCCCTTTTTTCAACTGTGTTTGTTAGTTCTAAAATACGATCAGCTAATGTAGATTTACCATGATCAATATGAGCAATAATACTAAAATTTCTAATTTTAGATTTATCCATATAAAACCTTTCTATTAAACATATTAATGATGTTTATTAATAAAAGTAACTATTTGATTTTCTAGTTGATTTTTGTTGTTAAACATTTTATTTTTTAAATCATTTACATAATTTAATTGTATAAAATAATCTTTTTTTAAAAACTGTTTTAATAGTTTATATGATGATTTTAAATAGTATTTTTCTTCATCAAAATTATTATCATTAGCTATTAATAAAATTGGTAAGTTTTTTCTAATAAAACTAAAACGTTTAGTTTTTAAATTAAAATACATTGTTTTATATATATCTAATAAACTAATAATTTCAAATTTTTTAGAAATAAAATCATCTTCTAAAAGATCTAAATATCGATTTAAATTATCTGATAAAAACTCATTATTTTGATTAAACTCTTGTAAAAAAGTTTGTGTATAAGTATCTTGATATAAACTATATGGTTTTTTATTTTTAGAAAATAATTTAATAAAAATTAATCTAATCATTTCTTTAAAAATTACTGTTTTATTAAACTGAATAAAATTAGATAAAATTATACCATTAATAGTTTCTGAATATTTAATAGCATAAGCTTTGCTAAAAACACAAGTTATTGAATGAGAAAACATAAAGATTGGTAATTTATATTGTTTTTTTATAAAATGATTAACTTCTTTAAAATCTTCAATAATAATTTTGGCATTATGATTTAAAATTTTTTGTTGATTTCTAATTGCTAAAGAGTTTTGAATTGAATTGCAAACAACTATAATTTGATGTTCATTTAATAATTTAAAAAAACCTGTGTAAAAATCAATAATGTTTAAGTTATTACTAATTATATGTAATACAGCTATTGGTTTTTTTACTTTATCAAAAACATAGGTTTTAATTTGATGATTATCAATTGTTTGAATATCAATTTGTTTCATTTTAAACCTCTTTTAAAACAAATTCTAAACTTGCATTTTTAGCTAATTTATCGGCTAAGTCATTATATTTATTATTTGTATGTGATTTGATTCATTTAAATTCAACTTCAACTTGATCTTTATATTTATTAAAAAATTCTTTATATTCTTTTGTAAAGTCTAAATTAGCTTTTCATTGATCTAAAGCTCATTTACTTACTCCTTGATAATCATGACAAATAAGTACTTTTTTAATTTTATTTGCAACACAAAACATAATTGTTTGTTTAACAGCTAGAACTTCACCAGCTACATTTCTTAAACTAGAAATATTTTGATTATCAAATCTCTGACTTAAATGAAATTCTCTATTTTTTCAAAAAACAACAACACCATATGAAAAAGTATTATCTAAAGTATTATAACTACCATCAGTATAAGCTATACAACTATTTTTATCACTATTTAAATTATTAGATTGCTTATTATCATTTAAAAAATCTTTAGCTTCTTTTAAAGTTGAAAAAGATTTATAAATAGCATTAGAATAATTTTCAACTTGCTTTTTAGCTTCATCTCAAGTTGTATAAATACCAGGTTTTAAACCTTTTTTTATTGCATAATACTTTTTTGACATATTTTTTTCTTTCTAATAAGCTCTTGCAAATATTACTTGTAAACAAGTGTCTTTTTTACAATTAAAACATTTTGCTTTAACTTCTTTTTGATCAAAAGGAATACATCTTGAATTAGTTGCTGTTTTTGTTTTAATATCTTGTTCACATTCAACTCTTCCACAAAATGGAACTAATACAAAACCTTGGTTTTGTTTTAAAATTTCAATATATTCTTCAATTGTATCAGCTTTAAAAGTTCTGTTTTTTCTATTTTCTAAAGCATTATTATAAAGTGATAAATCATAATCTTTAATCATTTGATCAACTACTTTTTTAACATTTTTATAATCTATTTTGATTTTATTTTCTTGTTGGTCTCTTCTTGAAATAGTAATTTGATTATTTTCTAAATCACGAGGTCCTATTTCAATTCTAATTGGTATTCCTTTAATTTCAGCTTCACTAATTTTAAATCCAAAGCTTTTATCAGAATTATCTACATTTATTCTATAATCAGATAATTTATCTTTAATAATCTCAACAACTTGATCAATTTGTTCATTATTTTTAATTTGAATAATTTGGATTTGAATTGGAGAAATTTTACTTGGTAAAACTAAACCATTATCATCACTATGAGTCATAATAAGAGCACCAATTAATCTTGTTGAAACTCCTCAACTTGTTGAATAAGCATGTTCTAATTTATTTTCTTTGTTTTGGAATTTAATATCATAAACTTTTGTAAAATTATCAGCAAAAAAGTGAGAAGTACCACACTGTAAAGCTTGACCATCAAACATTAAAGATTCAATAGTATAAGTATCTTTTGCTCCTGCAAATTTTTCTTTTTCAGTCTTTTTACCACAAATTACAGGCAATAATAAAATTTCTTTTGCAAACTTTTCATAAATGTTTAATATTTTTAAACAAAAATCTTCTGCTTCATTATAAGAACTATGAACAGTATGACCTTCTTGTCATAAAAATTCACTAGTTCTTAAAAAAGGACGAGTAGTTTTTTCTCATCTCATTACATTACATCATTGATTATAAATTAAAGGTAAATCACGATAAGAATTTATTTCATTACTAAAATAATCCATCATTACAACTTCACTAGTTGGTCTTATAAATAGATTTTCTTCTAGTTGTTTTTCTCCAACTCTAGTAACAGTTGCAATTTCTGGAGAAAATCCTTCAATATGATCTTTTTCTTTATTAAACAATGATTCAGGAATTAATAATGGAAAATAAACATTATCTACATTTATTTTTTTAAATTCTTCATCTAAATATTTTTGAATTAATTCTCAAATTCTATATCCATATGGTCTAAAAATCATAGTTCCTTTAACAGGACCATAGCTAGCTAATTTTGTATTTAAAACAATATCTGTATATCATTGTGAAAAATCAATATTTCTTGGAGTGATTTTATCTAGTTGTTTTTTCATTATCGTTATTACCTTCTATTTGTTCAAATTGATCATTATTTTTATAATAAATTCTAATTGAATCATTTAATAATGTTTTTCTTAAATATTCTTCTGCTTTTTTATATAAGTCATAATCTCTAAACAAGATTCATTCAATACATTCTATTTGAATAGCTTCGTTAATAAAAACCATAGATAAAGATTTATCTCAAACTCAATCTTTTTTTGTTACTCTATATAAAGTATTTGGATTAATTGCTATTGTTAAAAATTGATCAGTTTTAATATCAGTATCTTTAAGTCATTTTCAAAATTGAGCCCTTGATGAAATATCAAAAGCTAAACCAATTGAATAATCTTTTTGTTGAAATGATCAAACAACATATTCTTCATCGGCTTTTAATTTAATTTCTTTAACAGGACAAATTCCATATTGTAAAATGTTTAATCAGTTTTTTGAATTGGTATAAAATAAAAAATATTGAATGTCTTGTTTATTTATAAAATCTAAAACGTTTTTCTTTTCGTTTTCTTTAGTAATAAAAAAAGGATATAAAATATTTTCAAAATAATTTTGTTGTGTTAAATCATTTTTAGATTTTCAAAACATTAATTTTGATCAAAAACTTTTTATATTTTTTGATTGATTTTTAATATTTTTATCAACTTTTTTATTCATTACTACTCCATTTATTATCTTTATATATTATATATTGTTTTAAATTGTTTAAATTAAATTAAATCTATACGATATTAAACAAATAAAAAAGACTACCTAAGTAGTCTGTTAATTTCAAATGGCGGGTTAAGAGGGACTCGAACCCTCGCGCCGGAGACCGACCTAACACCTTAGCAGGGTGTCCTCTTCACCAACTTGAGTATTAACCCATAAGTAATACTTTTTAATTATACACAAAAATATAAATAAATTGCACTAGATTTAATAAACCTAATTTTTTTACATAATAAAAAAACTACTTATCAAATAAAAATAAAAAATTAGAGAGAATAGGTTTTGATAAATAGTTTTTAAAAAATTAAATGAAATTAGTTTAATAAACTATTTTTATTAATTTTATGTTTTATTTAAGTTTTAATTAACATTAAATAATTTTAGTATTACTTTTAATAATTTAATTTTAAGATTTACTAATTTTAGCTCCACCAATTATTAATAAAATACCTGGAATTAGTGCTGCTCAAAATAAAGCAAATATACCAGTTGTGATCACTAATCCTTTATTGTTTCTTAAACTTGGAACTAGACATAAAATTGAAAGAATAAATGTCACAATAGTTGCTGGTATTGTTAATCAAGCTAAAAATCAAATAAAAACAATTGAAATAGGGAGCACTATAATGATTCCAACAATTGATAAAACAGCTCCAACTATAACTAATGGATTTGGTTTTTGATTCATATTTTTTCCTTTCTTTTTTTTAGATACTTAGACAACAAAATACCTAAAATTTATATTTCCATTACAAAAAAAAAAAAAAAGCTATTTTTTACAAGTTCAAAGTAATTTTTTAAAAATTTGCATATACAAAAAATATCTAAAAAGATAATAGTTTTAGTTTTTTACCAATTCATATAAGTGTGATAAATTAATGAAACTAAATATTATCAACTAGTAAAGTAATACAATTAAAGTAAATAGAAAGGAGATATAAAATGGATAATTATGTTTTTAATAAAGATTACATTTTTTTAAATGTCAATCTTAAAACTAAACAAGAAGTATTTGAGTTTATTGCATCAAAAGCTAAAGAGTTAAAAATAGTTACTAGTAAAAAAGCATTAATTGATGGGTTTAAATTACGTGAAGCTGAAAATACAACAGGATTTGAAGATGGTTTTGCTATACCACATCCAAAAGATGTTAAACAAATTAAAAAACCAGCTGTATTTGTTTTAAAATTTACAAATCCTATTGAATGAAATGCACTAGATAATAAACCTATTGAAATTGCTATAGCATTATTAACTCCACAAACTACTGATGAAAATAACTCACATTTAACTTTATTAAGTCAAGTTGCTGTTAAACTAACAAATCAAGAGTTTAAAACTGCTTTAAAACAAGCAAAAACTAAAAAGGAAATTTTAAATATTTTAAATTCAGATCAAAATATAGAAATTAAAAAAGAAAATAATAATCTAGAAAATACAAAACAATTAAAAATAGTAGCTGTTACTTCATGTACTGTAGGTATTGCTCATACTTATATGGCTGAAGAAAAATTACTACAACAAGCTTTAAAACAAAATTATCAAATTAGAGTTGAAACACAAGGTTCAAAAGGAATTGGAACTCCATTAACTAATAAAGAAATCAAAGAAGCAGATGTTGTTATTATTGCAACTGATACTGCTGTTGATTTAACTAGATTTAATGGTAAAAAAGTATATAAAACTAAAGTATCTAATGCTATTAAAGATCCAGAAAAAACTATTAATGATGCTTTAAAATTAGCAACTATTCACAATCAAACAAATCAAGAATTTGAAACTAAAAATATCAAAAACCAAGAAAAAGTTGGAGTTTTACAACACATATTATCTGGTATTTCATATATGGTTCCAATTATTATACTTGGTGGTATTTGTTTAGCTGTTTCACTAGGTTTAGCAAAAGCTATTTATGGAGCTGATGCAGCACCTAAAGGATTTTTAAAATATCTTGAAGCAATTGGTGGAGCTTCATTTACTTTAATGATTGCAATACTTGGAGGATTTATAGCAAATTCAATTGCCGGAAGAGCAGCTATAGTTCCTGCTATGGTTGGATCATTTATTGGAAATAACCCAAGTAATTTTGCTAATTGAATTCCAGGATTAGGACAAATTCAAACTCCAATGGGGTTTGTTGGAGCTATTATTGCAGGATTAATTGTTGGATATTTTGTAAAATGAGTTAATAGTTGAAAAGTGCCAAAAACATTAGCTCCAGCTATGCCAATTTTCTTTATTCCATTAGTTGGGGGTATTGGTATTTCATTTATTTTTATATTTGTTTTAGGTGCTCCAATTGGATTTATAATGAACCACATTTCATCATGAATCAAAAGTGCTTATATAGGTCAAACTAGTGTATGAATAGGTTTAGCTTTAGGAATTATACTTGGTGCTATGGCTGGATTTGATATGGGTGGTCCAGTTAATAAAATTGCTTTTGTAACTTGTTCAGCATTAATTACTGAAAAAATTTATGAACCAATGGGAGCAATGGCTGCTGCTATTCCAGTTGCTCCACTTGGAATGGGATTAACTACTTTATTATTTAAAAAATTCTTTAATTCAACTGAAAGACAACTAGGAGTAGCTGCTTTAATTATGGGAAGCATAGGAATTTCAGAAGGTGCTATACCATTTGCAATTAGAGACCCAAGACGTGCTATTTTATGTAATGTTGTAGGTTCAGCTGTTGCTGGTGGAATTGCTGGAAGTTTAAAAGTTCAAGATTTTGCTGCTCATGGTGGACCTATTGTTTGAGTTTTAGGAGCAGTTCCTTATGGAATTCAATCACTATACTTCTTTATAGCAGTTTTAATTGGAGTAATTGTTACAAGTTTAATGTATGGATTTTGAATGGTTCAAGAAAGTGGTAAACTTGGTTCTGTTAGAGAAGCTTATGTTTGAAGTTTAATTCAAACTAAAAAGGCTAAATCAGAATTTATAAATGAAAAGAAACAAGAAATTAAAGATATTAAAAACAATACTAAAAATAAAAACTTATCTGAAGAACAAATAAATCAAATTCAAAACATTAATGATCAAATAACTAATTATATTAATGAATATAAAACTAAATTAAAACAATTAAAACAAAGCTATTTAAATCTAAATAAAGAAGAAAAAGCATTTATGAATAATAAAAAATCAGAAATTACTGATTATAAAAAACAAACTCATAGTAAATATAATCAACAAATCTCTGATTTAAAACAAAATAATAACTTAGAAACAAAACAACTTCATAAAGAAATTAAAAACTTAAAAACTAAAGAAAAACAAGATATTGTTGACTATTCAAAAAACTTGAGAAATCAATTTAGTAATAAGTTTAAAATGATTAATAATTTATAGTAATTAATACAAAAAAGACTTTCTTAGAAAGTCTTTTTTTTAAGTTTTACTTGATTAGGTTTAATAAATCTCAAATCTTTTGTTCTTCTTTTTCATATAGATCAACAATTTGATCAAAGTCTTTATATAATTTCTCATTTACTGATCTATTCTTAGTTTCAAAATCTCTTAAATCTGAATAACTTACTATTTTATGATAAAAACTAGTAATCTTTGTGGCTATTCCTCATAGATAACTATATTCAGGTTTTTCTTTTAACTCATTTAATTTATCTGCACGTGGGAATACAAAATCAAAAATTTTCAAACCATATTTTTTAATTAAATTAAAATTTTCTTCTTTAGATTTTTTTGGATGATAAATATTATCTTCTTTTGGTTTATCACTTTGTAATTCATTTATTTTTTCTTTAGTATTTTCTTTTCCTTCTTTTTTAGAAGAAAGAAGTTTATCATCTTTCTTTTCAGGAGATTTTTGTTGAGTTTTATCACCACAAGCAATTAATGCAGCACTTGTTGTAGCAACTAAACTAATAGAACCTAATAATGTTAATAATCGTTTCATATTTTTCCTTTTGGTTTAGAAATAGTTAAAATGTAGGATTCTCTAAACCGAATTAATAATTTAAAATATAAGGTATTTTTCTAAATAAAAAGTATGTTTTTATTTTGATTGTATTGATTCTAATTGATTTCAAATTGTATCTTTTTCTTTTTGATAATCTGTAACAGTTTTATCAATTTGTTCGATAAACTCATCAAATGATTTATATTTCTTTTTTTTATTAAATTTAGTGTCAAACTCTTTCTGAAGATCTTCTATACTAGAGTATTGTGAAATTTCAGAATAAAAAGAAGTTAATTTACCAGCTAAAGAAGATAATAAATTATTTTTATTATCATTTTTTCACTTTTCTCATTTATCACGCTTGTCAAAAATAAAATTAGCATGTTTTAAACCATAGTCTTTAGTGAATGAAAAATTTTCTTCTTTGCTTCTTTTAAGCACATATTTTTCTAGTTTTTCTTCTTTTGTTTTTTTAATATCTTCTTTTTTATATAATTCATTCTTTTCCTTAACTTCTATATCTGTTTTATCTTTTTTAGATTCTTTAATAACACTTTTAATATTATTTTTGTCGATATCATTTTTTTGAGTTTTTAAATTATCATTAGATTTGTCACTCTTAAAATTAATTATTTTATCATTAGAGCTCTGTTGAATTTTACAAGCAATAACTAAAGAGCTACTTGTAGTAATTAATACAACAGATCCTATTAAAGTTATTAATCTTTTCATAAATTTTCCTTTAGTTTTTAAAATTTTGTATATATTCTTAAAAATAAAAAATGCTTTTTTAAATTTATAGTTTTAGTTTAAAAGTTTTAAAATTGTGTTTCTTTCTTTTTCATATTCTGTAATAGTTTCTTGTCATTGTGTAAAAATCTTATTTAAGAATTCACCATATGATATTTTTGGTTGTTTATTTTCAAGTTGAGATTTTAGAGCATTAGTAAATTTATCTAATGTGTCAAATTTATTTAACTCTTGATATAGCTGGATCAGATTTGATATCAATTTAAATACTTTACCTAGTTCTGGTTTTTTAACAAGTTCTTCTACTTTATTTTTAGAAGACTCTAATAAGTTATTTATTTCTAAACCATATTTTTTAATTAAATTAAAATTTGCTTCATTTGTTTTATCTATTTTCTGATTATCTTTTTTCTCAAATGGATTAGATTTATTTTGATTTTTTATTTCCTTTGTATATGATTGTTTTTGATCTATGCTTTTACACGCTACTGTTGTAATGCTAGTTAAAATAGATAAACTAGTAAAACTAAACATTATCAATATTTTTTTCATATTAATTCCTTTTTAAAACTTATTATTGTATTTTGTTTGTAAATATAAATTGAAAACTATATTATAAAAATCTTATAAAATCGTTTAAAAAAGACTTCTTATTTTATTGAAGTCTTTTTATTTAATAAACCTTATTTACTAGTTTCTTTTAAAAGCTTTAAAATATTTTCTCTTTCATTTTCATAATTTTTAACTATTTTGGTTCAATCTTTTTCTAAAGTACTAATAAAATTTGAAAATTCAGACTCTGATTTATTAAATTTTTCTTTTAGCTTAGATTTAAAAGTATCAAAGTTAGAATAGCTTTTTAGTTCCTCATAGAACTTCAATATTTTTCCAGCTATTGTTAGACCATTTGTATTCTTGGGATCCTCACTAATTTTTTCTGCTTTATCTTTAGGTAAAGAAGAAAATAATTCAGAAAATTCTTTTCCGTATTTTTTAATTAAATCAAAATTCATTTTGTTATTTTTTACTAATTCTTTATTATTTTTTCTAGGCAAATCAAATGGTTGGGCATTATGTGGTTGATCACCTTGAGGATGTTCATTAGGTTTTGAATCATTTTCAGATTCATTAGTTTTTTCTTTTTGGTTATCATCTGTTGATTCAATAGATTCTTTTTTATCTTCTTGTTCAGTTTCTTTGTTTTTTAATTCTAACTGTTTTATATTCTTACAGGCAATAACAGCTGTACTAGTTGTTGTAATTAAAGTAATAGAACCTAAAATAGTTAATAGCTTTTTCATTTAATCTCCTATTTTTAATTTTTATAATCTAGAGCAACAATATTTGAAATTTTTCAATAAGAACTATTATTATCATTTGTTAATGTTATTTCAAAACGTTTTCCAACTCTTTTATTAATTTCATTTTCTGATGTTAAATTTCTAATTAAATAATATTTAATTTCTTTATCATTACTATTTATTAATTTTGTTGTTCAAGAATCTTTTTTATAATAAATACCTGCTTTTTGATACTCTAAATTTTTAAAATAGTTTCTTGATTTTGTAAAACAAAGTTTAATATAGCAAAAATTGTAATTACTGATTTTCTATTTTGATTAGCTAATTCATAATTTGGATCAGTTATATTAATTCCACCAATCAAAGTAGCTAAAGCATAACCAATAGTATTTTTAATATATTGAACTTTATTTAAATCAATTCCTAATAATAAGTGCAAAGGAGAATATGAAAAGTCATTTTTTATTTGTTCTAAATCAATAGTTCTTTTTATATCATCACCAAGATTTAAAACAATAGATGACCAGTTGTAAAACGATTCTTCTTTTCTTCCTTTATCATTTTCATCATTTTTATGATTAAAAGAATCTAAATCATCATATAATGCTTTAAATAAATTCTTATTTGTAATTTTTTTATTATCTATATAAGTAATATCAACACTAGCACTTAATGCTTTTAAAATAAATCCAATTGAAGATAAATCAAATGTTAGTGATTTATCAGGATTATTTTTTAAAAATTGATTAATATACTTACTTGTAATTTGAAGTAATTCTAATACAGTTAGATCTTTGATGTTTTCTATTTTTAAATGTTTTAAAAGATTATCTGGTAATTGAATTTTTAAATCTCTTATATCTGTAATGTTTTTAAATAAAGAATCTTTTGAAAGAATTTTTTCAGAATAATTAGTTAAATCTTTTTTAATTTGTTCAACACTAGTGATTTTTTTATCTTTATCATTTCTTATTAATCTAATAATAGGTAATAAAAGTTCATCATCTTGATCTTTATTATTTTTTGGAAATAAAAACTCAGCTAGTCTAGTTGTAAAATCATTTATAAAATTAGTATTAGTTTTTGTTTTTGGATATAAATTAGAAATTAGATCATAATTTAATTGCATATTTACACTTTGATATTTATCTGGTATGTATTTAATTATTTTTTTAGTATAACTATCAAATTGTTGAATAAATTTCTTAGTATCACTAATAAATCCAAAGTCTTTTAAAAGATCTAATATTTTTTGTAAAGGCTCTACTGCTTTTTCAACTTTACTAATAAAAGAACTTAAACCAAACGTATTTAATAAGTTTTTTAATGTGTCTAATTCATTTGGTAAATTTAAAATTCCATACAACCCTTTAATACTTGCTATTTGTTTTAAACTACCTAAAGATAAATCAATATTTAACATTTTTTGATCACTAAATAAGTTATGTCCTATATCTATAAGTTTTGAAATTTCTTCAAAATTATCTTTAAATCCTATATTAGAATCTAAATCTCTATATAAAACTGATTTTAAAAAATTAAAACTATCAGAACTAGTAGCTGAAATAGAATTTCCAATTTGTTTAAATAAATCAAAGATTTTAGTAACTAAACCATTTTTTCCAAAAATATATATATTAGCATCTACATAATAAAATTTTGTTAATCATAAATTAGTATATATTTGAACAGTTAGTTTATTATAATCTTCATTTGTATGAATATATCCAAAATGTACTGAATGAGAAAAACTATTAACTTTACTCTTTAAAACACCAAGAATTGTATTTCTAATTTTTTCTCTTAGTTCATACATATTTTCTTTAATATAATTTTCTAAACCTTCAATTGCTTCTTTTATTAATTGATTTGTTTTTAATATAGTTTTTTGAATTAAGTTTATAACATCTAAAATAAGACTACTTGTTCCTATATTTTGTGGTATTGTTTTATGATCAAAATATATTTTTGTTTTATCTGTTCTTTTAAATAAAAAATCTAATAATCTAGTTGTATATTTTTTATCTTCTAAAACTTTACTAAACCCATTAATTAATAAAGAAAGGTCTAATTTATTATTAATTAATGGATCAAATCTTTTATCTTCTATTTTTTGATTTAATAACTGACTTGGATTTGAATATTGTTCGTTAATCACATAATACATACTAAAATATAATTCAGATTGAACATATCTAAATAAGTTATCTAGTATTTTTAAATAATCAAACTTTAAAAAATAATCTTTTACTTTATTAAAAATAGTTTTAAATTTATCTAATATTTCAATATTTTTTTTATCTTTATTTCATTCTTGTAAAACTATATTTTTAACATCACTAATAATAAGATCACTAACATCATCAGCAAAATAATCATTATTATTATCACTATAAGTTTTTTTAGTAAAACTGCTTGTAATTAAATTAATGTTTTTATTAAATACTTGTTTAATAGTTAAGTCTTTATAAAAACTTTTATCTACATTTTTAGTTGAAAAAATCTTTGATAAAAGCTTAATCAAAGATTGGTTATTATTAATAAAATCAACAACACTTTTTATAATATTGTTGTTTTTGATCTTATTTAAATGATCTTCATTTTCAAGAGCTTGAGATTGAAAAAAAGATAAACCTAATGATGCTAAAGAAGGAGAAAAACCATTTAAAAAATCTTCTGAAGATCTAGTTAAAGCAGTAATTTTATCAATATTTTTAGGAGTAAATTCACCATTTTTTAAATCAGTAATATCAACTAAATTCTTATTATTATCTCTATATTGTAGTTTTAAATCTTTTTCAATTACATCAATTGATTTTCCAAAATAAGTTCTATAAATATCTGAAACTTTGTTTTTCAAATTAGCATCAGTTTTTTCTGGTTTTCAAATAAAATCTTTTCCAAATTCTTGTTCTAAATATTGTTCACTTAATTTTTTATTCACATAGTCTTCATTTAAATCTTCAACACTTTTTAAAATTTTACTTTTTGCTAAATAAGAACTAGCATCAATATAACTTTGAATTTTGTTTAAATAATTTTGTTTTGATGAATCAACATAAGATCTAATGAAAAATAAAAATCCACTAATAAAAGCAAACATCACTATTAAACTAATTAATCACGGTTTTGCTTTTTTAATAGATTTTTTCATATTCCCTCTAAAAGTATTTTTGTACTTATTTTATTAAAGAAGAATTGTTAATCAATACTTGATTTTTTAAAGGTGTAACTATATACTTAAATGGCATTTTTGTTTTTTTGTTTTTTATTATTAAAAAAAATAAATTTGGTATTTATATTTTTAATAAATGCTTATAAAATGTAATTAATAGTAAATTTATGAATTTAGATATGGAACAAATAGATGAGTAATTTATTTTTAATGTTTAAGCAAGGCTTAAAATGAATCTTAAAATTTAAATTACAACTAATTATTATTATTTTTTTAACTTTTATAGCTTCTAGTATTTTAACAATCTCTTTTACAACTAATAAACGTTTAAAAACTGCTTATGATCAAATAGTTAATAATTCTAAAAGTCAGAAATTTGATTCAACTTATCAAATAGTTGTTGGAAATAAAGCAAAACCTGAAAATGGTGATCCTTTATTTATTCCTATTTTTGATTTTGTAAATAAAGAGTATACTGGATTTAATGATGAGGGTTTTAATAATTTTAATTTGTATTTTAATAAGTTTTATGGAAAAGAAACTTTATTAACTAAAGTAATTAGTTCAGATGAATTTAAAAAAATTTGAACTAATCAAAAAAATAAGAATTTATTTTTAAAAGATCAAGAAGATGAACAAGTAGCAAAAAATCAAGAAGATTTTGATTTTGAAATTAATGATTTATTATTTAGTACAATGATTGATCTATTAAATAAAAATGATCAATCTATAAGTAATACAGTTATTAGTAAATATACTAAAACTAATCCAAACTGATATAAACATTTTTTAAAAGATGATAAACCTTTTACTTGATTAGAATTTTTAAACAATAAAGAATTAATTAATAAATTAGAAAAAAAATATCCTGAAGAATTAAAAATCTATTATTATTCTTATTATGCTTTTGAATCTTTTTCTCAATATTTATTTAAAACAATTAGAACTTTTATAAGACATGATCAATGAAAAGATCAAACTGAAAATATAGCAAAAATTGTTTATGAATTTTTATTTGGAATTGAATTTGAGAACAACTTAAAACATGATTTTCAAAAAGAATATATAACTACAAATACAAATAAATACACTACTCATTTTAATAAAACAGTACTAAAAACTGAATTTGAAAAAATGAATTTTTTAAACACAAATAAAGAAGATACTTTTTTTTATGACATTATAAAAAAAGGCTTTAAAGGAATTTTAAGACCTTTAATTGTTTATTATTCAGAAGATGATAATTATATTGATATTCAAAAAGTTTCTCAATATAGTGAAACAAATGAATTAAGAGGATTTTTATCAGGTTCTAATGTTTATACACAAAACGTTGATAAATTACCAGATATTTTTAAAAACAATGAATTAGTTGATTTACTAGTTTTAAATACAAATCCTTTTTTAAATATTACAAATAAAGCATCAGGTTTTTTTATTAGTAATGATGATATTAAAAAATCAACTAATAAAGATTTTATGATTAGTGCTGCATTTTTAACTCACCACAAAATAGTAGCTATTGCTAATGGATATGATTTATACATTAGACCTGAAACTATTTTTAATGATCCAATTACTAAAAAAACATTTAGAATCATTAATATTTCAGACCAAAACCATACTAATTATTTAGTTTTAAATGGTAATAAACCAATAAATGCAAGCCAAATTACAGTTAGTAGACAATTTGCAAAAGCTAATAAAATTAAAATTGGATCAAGTCTAAATTTAGGTCAAGCTGTTGGATTAGTAGTTTCAGGTTATGCTGTTGATACTTATTCATTTTTCCCAACTTCAGATCCAAATGTGCCTTTACCAAAATCTGATTCTGGTGGATTAATTTATGCTAGTGATAAAACAATTGATCAAATTATTGGTGATGAAACTGATCCAAGTAATAATGATCAAACAACTATTTATAATTTCTTTTTAATTAAAAAACAAAGTGATGCTAATTTAAATAATTTATATTTAGATCATTTTTCAAAATCTACTAAAATTAGAGAAAATATTAATGCTTATAATAGTAAAGATAAAGCAAATACTTTTTATAAAACATATGATTTTGATAAATCTTGATATTCATTAAACTGAACTTTATATCAAAAAATTACTTTTTATTACTCATTAGCAACATTTTTAACTGCTGGTTTAATTGCTTTAATTGCAGCATTAGCAGTATTTGTTGGTGTTATTAAATCAATTCAAGCAAATGCAAAACAAATTGGTATTTTAAAAGCAAATGGAGTTTATAGCAAAACTATTGCAAGTTCATATATTTGATATGCTTTAATTTTAGTACTAATATCTATACCAATAGGTTGAATGTTTGGAACAGTACTACAAGTTCCATTTGTAGGAATTTTTAAAGATTATTTTAGTTTAAAAGTTGAAGTAATTGAATTTGATTGAATTTCAGTTTTAATTAGTGTAGCTATTTTTGGATTTTTAATTGGTTTATTTTCATTTATTGTTGCTTTATTTAATATTCATAAACCAGTATTACAAGTAATTAATCATACTAAAAAATGATCAAGACCAAGATTAACTGATTGGTTAAAAAAATACTTATTTAAAAAAATTAAATTTAATAATTTATTAATGTTAAAACTAACTGAATCTGGTAAAAAACCTTTTAGTTTATTATTAATTTTAACTTTTATAGCAACTTTGTTTATATCAATTGGAATAGCAATTCCATCAATTGCTATTCATACTAAAAACAATTATTTTAAAAATATTAATTATAATAACGAGTATCAAATTTTTAACAACATTACTAATACTCCACTTGGAAAAGATACTTTAAATCTTTGAAATGGACATGAAAATTTAGATAATAGTTATAAAACTATTAAAACAAGACAACAAGATATTAGTTATTATGATGATCCAAATAGTTATACTTTATCAGTTAATAATTCTTCTATTCTTCCAACTTTAGTTTATAAAATAGATCAAAAAGAAAATAAAGCTGAAATTTTAACTCCATATAAATCATTTATAAAAAATTATTTAGAAACTGGAATTTCAGATTTATATACTAATTTATTAGATTGATCTGTTTATCAGTTAAGTATTGCAAATAGTAGAAGTATTTCAATTGGAACTATTGAGCAATTATATGCATATATTTTAAATGACGCTGATCTTAATAAACATTTTGAAAATGATCAAGCAAAACTAGATTTTTTAAATATTACCACTCAACCTTTAACTCAGTTTGTATCAAAGATATTAGAAGTTGTGTTTGATAATAAAGTACAAAAAAACACTGATTGAAAAGATAAAATTTTAAACTTAGTTTTAGGTTATGCTCCTACTTTTATAAAATCTTATCTAACAAATGATTCAAAAAAAACTCAATTAGCTTTTGGGTTTCAATCTCAAAATGTTATTAGTCAAAAAGACCAATTAGCAACTGTGTTTAGTCCTTATTCAAATAATTTAAAAACTAATTATCAAATTTTAGGATTAGATAAAACTCAAAATAGTTTTAAAATTGATGACCAATTAAAAAACAAAGTATTTTTATCAAATTCAGATATTCAAAATATTTATCAAATTATTAACTCACCATATCAAAAACAAGGTGATGATTTAATTTCAAGTTCAACAAATCAAATTCTTTATAATAGAAAAACTAATACTTTAAATGTACCAACTATTTTAAATCAAACTTTAAATAATCATTTTTTAAATAATCAAAATATTTTAGATAATATTAGTTCTTATAATTCTCAATTAATGTATAAAACTAAATCAAATGATTTTAAAATTCTACCAAAACAAGCTTGATTATATGATGATACTGATTATTTAAATACTAAATATGTAACTAAACATACTAAATGAATAGATCAACCAATTCAAAGTATTAATGATCAAAATAACTATTCTTCTTATGGATATGAAATGGTTGAAAATGATAATAAAAAACATTATTATTTAAATCCATATAATTTAGATGTTAATAAATTTACTCAAAGACAAGTAATTGATTTGTGATCTGATAAAAATGAAAATAATAATGATTTAAGTATTGAAAAACAAGTAGATAATATTGTTGAAAATTCTCCTATTTTTGGTGATTTTGTCATTAATAAAAACGGAGAAATAATTAAGTCATTTTTAAGACCTTATTATCAATTAAGAAACTTAAAATTATTTATTCCAATTTCTGATGAAATTAGTTGAGAAGATTTTGCAAAATATGCTTTAGGTTGAGGAAATAATCAAGAACCAAACGATGATTGAAAAACTAATTTAGAAAAACAAGACGAACACACTAGAGAATATATTCAACCAGCTTTAAAAAAATTAAAAATTAATCAAGTTCCATTATCTGTAAAAAATGCTTGAGATTCAGTTTTAACAAATAAAAACATAACAGATTATATTGAAATTAGACCTTATGATTTTTCAATAGAACAAGAAAGAAGAATTGATAGACGTCATATTTATTTTCAATTTACTCCAGGATATATAAATATTAAAGGAGTTTTAAAATCAGCTCCAACAACATCTTTAGATAATTTAATTTTAAATGGTAGTGCTTTATTTTATAGAAGAGCGCTTGGTAAAAGAAAAAATATAGCTCCTATTTTAAAACTTGAAAACAATAAAGTTAATTATGTTAATAAAGATTTAAAAATTAAACTAACAAATATAGGAGTTAGTGATATATATGGAAAATCATATGCAATTATTGATTCAGATTTAGCTAATATGATTTATGGATATGATATTAGTAGATCTATAAATTATGATTATCGTCCATTTGATACTTCAAAAATTATTAAGAAAAATCAATTATTTAATACTTATAACACTACAAATTGAGAAAAACAAAATATTATAGATCCTTGAAAAAATACTTATTTAAAATCAAAAAATGTGTATGATTATTCACCACATTATTACTACAATACAATTTTTTCAAATTCTAATGAACCTTTAACAATTACAAGTTCAATTTCAATTATTCCTGAAAAAAGACTAGGTTTAGCAATTATTGATTTATTAAATTTAAGCGATTATAAAACAGCAATTTCTAATGTTAATTTTATAAACCAAACTAAACAATTAATTGATCAATTAACTAAAACTTCAATTTATATAGCAATTATTATAATAACTGCAATTAGTTTATCGGCTTCACTTTTAATTATGCTTATTACTAATATATATATAAGTCAATATAAATCATTTATGATTATGTTAAGAAGTATGGGTTATACAAATAAACAAACAATTTGATATGTTTTAGGAATTACAAAAATCTTTAATATATTAGTGATTATTTTAACAATAAGTAGTATTTTTCTACCAATTATGTTATTAAATAAACTACTAGTAATTAATAATATTTCTATACCAATATCAGTACAGTGATGATCTTTATTAGTTTGTTTAATTATAGTTTTATTTTCATTTTTTATTGCAATATGAATTTCAACTAAAAGCATTAGAAACACACAATTAAGTGAAATTTTAAATCAATCAGAATAAAAACAAGATGAAAAAATCATCTTGTTTTTTTATATTAAATAAAACTTTTTATATATAAAGGGTTTAATTTGTTATCATCATCAATTTTAATAAAATGTTTTTTTAAATCTAAATAATGTTTTAAATAATCAAATTGATAATCATTTACTAATTTATAATCTTGATACTGATTAATTAAATTATTGATTTGATCTTGATCAATTAAACTAATCTCTAATAATTGTTTAGCATTATTATAAACACTAACATAATACTTATTACTTCTTGCATCAATACATGAAATTATTTTATTTAATCCTGCTTGATATAATAATGAATTTATAATAAATACATCAAAATTATTATTTAATACTTTTAAGGTTTTAACTATTGTTAATCCAACTCTAACACCAGTATAACTACCAGGACCAATTGTTAAATAAAAAGCTTTAAGATCATTTAAAGTTAAATTATTATTTTTTAAAAATTCTTCTAATTTTAAAATAGCAATATCTGAAAGTTTTTTATTATTTAAAATAATTAAAGAATCAATAATTTGATTATCTTTTTCTAATAGATAAATCAATTTTCAATTAGTAGTATCTATAAATAAGTTCATCTTATTCTCCTATAAAAAATAAACGTTGGTTTTCATCTATAATTTTAATTTCAATAATTAACTTATTTATAACATTTAAATCTAAATCTAAATTTTCATATCATTCAATAATATTTAATCCATCTAAAAATTCATCTAAATACATTTCTATTTCACTATCATTATTTAATCTATAAGCATCCATATGATTGATTTTTAAATCATCTATAAAATATTGATTCATTATTACAAAACTTGGTGAAGTAATATTATCTTTTATATTAAATTGTTCTAATAAAGCTTTTGTAAAAGTAGTTTTACCAGCTCCTAAATCTCCTTTTAATAAAATATAAAAAGGGATTTTTTGATTTTGAATGATCTTTTTTATTTTTTTTGCTATTTTATAAGTTTGTTCTAAATTATTGACTTTAACTTTCATATATAACCTCATTTACTTTAATTATAAAACTGTTTTTTATAACAAATTATTGTAATTATTCATTCTAATAGTTAATTTTAAAAACTTTTTTTCTAATACTTTAATAGGAGATGATTAGAATGTTTTTAACTTTATTATCAAGTATGAATTTAACAAATATAAAAGAACCTAATTTAATAAAAACTAATATAATACAAAATTATCGATCTGAATTTAATCTAAGTGAAAAAGTAAATATTTCAAGAAGTATTAAAGCTTCAAACACACCTAGTAAAAATAATGATAATAATTTTTATATTTTAAAAAGTTCAGCTAATTTTTATAATCAAACTGTTGAAAATATTTTAAAAGGTTTTAATTTTAAATTATCAGATGAATATATTAGTTTTATTAAAGATGGATTCAAACTAGAAATAAGTTTAACAGTAAATTTAGAATTTATAAATACTAAAGATCAGTATTTTAATAATAAATATGATTTAGTCTTTTATTTATCTAATAATAGTTTTACAAATCAAAGTAGTAAAGATGTGATATGAAAAAATGTAAGATATCAAACTTCAGATAAAATGATTACTGATTATATTGATACTAAAAATCATTGACAGTTTTCATTTAATAAAGAACTTTATTTATTTAATTTAAGACACGTTTTTAATAAAAAGTATAATTTTAGATTTACAGACTTTAATAATTTGTATAGTTTTAATTCTTTAAAATATAATATTGATACTATTAAATACCGTTTTTATACTCCGCTTTCTTTATATAGTCAAATAAAAGATTTTAATTTCAATATTAATAAAGATAATATAAGTATTGATGATATTAAAAAACAAATTTATATTCAACAAACTAGTTTGAAAAACTCTGAATTTTATAAACAAAACAAAGTTTTATGAGATGGGTTATATGACAATTTAAAACTAGAACTAGAAGAAGAAAAAAAATTCAAGCGTTTTATTTGAGATGATAAAATCGTTGTTAAAATCACTTTACCAATAAAATCAAAATATAAAAAATATTTAAAAGATATTTATTTTATAAATACTTATTTTAAAAAAATAGATTTAAATTGATTAATTGAAATAGATGAACTAGAAATAAATAAAACTGATTTAAATAATATTAATAAATTATTTGATGATTTAAATTTATTGTTTTTAACAGCTTTTGATACTGAAATTAAAGATAATATTTTAATTATTAAGCCAAAAAAAGAATATGAGTATAAGTTTTATAATCAAAAACAAATTCTTTTAAAGTTTAAAGATGAAAATATAAATACAATCAATTCTGATACTAATAATCAAAATCAGTTAACTAATTCAAATATTAATCAAAATCAACAAATAGAATCTAGAGTTAATCAAACTAATATAACTAATAATTCTACTAATAATACTATTTTAAAAAGCCCTTATTTTTATATGAGTGTTGCTATAAGCTTACTTTTTATAATTTGTTTATTATTTTTATTAAATAAAATTGTCATAAAATACTTGAATAAAAAAAGAAAAAGTACTTAAATGATAAAATAAATTTCATAGGTAGATTATGAAAATAAAAGCAGTAGGTCTTTCAGAAAAAGGAAATTTCAGAAAAGAAAATCAAGATTTTTTAAATTATTATAAAAACAGCGATGGTTCATTTTTAGCAATTATTTGTGATGGTATGGGTGGACATAAGCGCGGAGAAATTGCTTCAAGACTAGCAGTTGATACGCTTGTTGATCTTTTTAAAAAAACTAGTTTTGATAAAAAAGAAAGTAAAGAAATTTTTTCATGACTAGAAAAAAGTGTCTCATATATTATTAATGTTATGAAAAAATATGTTGAAGATTTTATAGAAGCAAAAGATATGGGAACAACGCTATCTGCTATTTTAATAGCAAATAATAATGCTCATATTATTAATATTGGAGATTCACGAATTTATCATTTAAAAGATCAAAGTTTAAATCAAATTACAATTGATCAAAATTTAATGAACTCTAATTATGATATACAAAAAATCAGACAACAAGCTCAAAGATATTATGGAACTAAGTTTAATGAAAATACTTATTGAAAAAGTTTAACAAGTGCTTTAGGTCCTGCTAAAAAACTAAAAATTGATAGCTATTTTTTAAAAAATAGTAATGGTTTATTTTGTTTAACAACTGATGGAATACATGATTTTATTGACTCAAAAACTTTTAAAGATTACTTAGATTTAAAATCTTCATTAAAAACTAAAGCAAAAAACATCATTAAATATTCTATTAATAACTTATCAACAGATAATTTATCAATAATTTTATTAGAGGTTTTATAATGCCAAAAACTAAAAAAGATTTAGGAATAAATAAAGAAGAATTATTAAATCAAGTTGTTAATAATAGATACAAATTAATTAAATATTTAAATTCTGGAGCTTTTGCAGTTGTTTTTAAAGCACTTGATTTAGATGCTTCTGTTTTAGAAAAAAAAGATGTTTTTGTTGCTGTAAAAATTATTTTAAAAGCTAAAAATAAAAATATTGAAACAATTAAAAAACGTCTATTTTTAGAAACCAATACTTTTGCAAAATTATCATTTTCAAAAAACATTGTAAAAATGAAAGATGTTTTTAGTTGACAAAATTATTATGTAATTGTTATGGAACTTATTGAGGGTGCTGATTTAAGTAAAAAGTTCAATGCATATAATAACGTCTTATCTAATAAAGAATTTATTTATTATTTTTTACAAATTACTAAAGGTTTAAAAGAAATTCATGATAACAACATTATTCATAGAGATGTTAAACCAGCAAATATTTTAATTACAAATGATTCAAAAGTAAGAATTTCTGATTTTGGTATTTCTAAAATTAAAAGTATTATTTTAGATGATCATCACAATCATATTTCACCAGGAACACCAAGATACACAGCTCCAGAGCAATTTATAAATTTTGAATCAAGAAAAGATGCTTTTTATTTTGAATCAGATATTTATTCAATTGGTGTGATAATGTATGAGTTTTTAACAGGTAGCATGTTGTATTTAAATTATGGATCTAATCATACTAGTTCAAAAGAAAAAGAACGCACTAATTTTCAACAAAACATTTTAAAAGATATTACTAGACCAAGAGAAATTAATCCAAATATTTCTCAAGCACTAGAAAACATTATAATGAAATGTTTAGCAAAAGATTATAAAAATAGATATCACACATTTGATCAAATCATTGAAGATTTAGAACAAGCAAGACAACAACCAGATGTTAATATTGATTTTCCAAATATGTGATGAGAAGATGAAAATTATTTAAATATTAAAAATAACAATACTTTAAAATATAAATATTTTTTTAAAAACACCAACTTTAAATACTTTTTATTTTGAATTTCAATAGTTATTAGTTTATTTATTGTTTTTTTAATAGTATTAATTTTGAAATAAGGTGAGTAAATGCAAGGGATTTTAATTAAAAAAGATAGTAATGAAAGTTATGTTTTTTATAAAAACAATATATATAAAGTATATGCAAAAGGTAATTTAAAAAAAGAACTAAAACCTAAAGTTGGAGATATTGTTGAATTTAGTATTTTAGAAGATGGAAACGGTTATATTAAAGAAATAAAACCAAGAAAAAATAGTTTAGATAGACCAAAAATCGCAAATGTTGATCAAGTACTAATAGTTACTGCATTATATGAACCTTTATTTTCATCATTTTTATTAAATAAATATATTATGATGTTAGAAACACTAAAAATTAAACCAATTTTAATTTTTACTAAAGTTGATTTATTAAAACAAACACCATATTATCAAGAAGTTATGCATAAAATTAATTGATATGAAAAAATGCATTATGAAGTTTTAATCATTAATAATAAAGATAATTTAGAAAATAAAAAAGCAATCATTGAAAAACTAAAAAGTTTTTTAGAAAACAAAATTAGTGTTTTTACAGGACAAACTGGAGCTGGTAAATCTACTACTTTAAATAACTTTTTAGATATGAATAACCAAATTAAAACTAATGAAATTTCAAAAAAACTAAATAGAGGAAAACATACTACAACTAGTATTCAACTTTATAATTTAGAAAATAATATTTTTATAGCTGACACTCCAGGATTTTCAGCATTTGATTTAAATAATATTGATATTGAGCATATTTTATATTCTTGAGAAACATTTATTCCTTTTTTAAACAAATGTAAATTTGTTGATTGCACACATACTCATGAAAGTAAATGTGAAGTAAAAAAAGCTGTAGCTGAGCATTTACTACCAACATTCATTTATAATGATTATGTAAAAGTGTATGAAGAATTAAAGCAAAATAGAAAGAATAAATATTAAGATGAAAAAGTATATTATCGCTCCTTCAGTATTATCAGCTAATTTTATGGATCTAAAAAATGAATTAGAATTATGTAAAAAAAATAATATAAATTGAATTCATTATGATGTTATGGATTTTGATTTTGTTCCAAATTTAACTTTTGGTTCTAAAATTCTACACGATATTAAAAAAAATATTGATATTAATGTTGATGTGCATTTTATGGTTAGTGTTAAAACAAAACAATTTGAAGACTTTTTTTTAGATTATATAAAAGCAAAACCAGAAATGATGACAATGCATATTGAATCATTAAAAGATGATAATACAATCAATAAATTTATTAATTTATGTAAACAAAATAATATTTTAGCTTCTTTAGCTATTTCACCAAAAACTGATGTTAGTTTAATTTATCCTTATTTAGATAAATTAGATAATGTCTTAGTTATGAGCGTTGAACCAGGGTTTGGTGGTCAAAAATTCATTTCATCTAGTTTAGAAAAAATTCAAATTTTAGATCAATTAAGAAATACAAAAAATTATAAATACACTATTGAAGTTGATGGTGGAATTAATGAACAAACTTCAGTTTTAGTAAAACAAGCTGGAGTTGATATGATAGTAGCTGGTAGTTATTTATTTGGTAGCGATGATTTTACAAAAAGAGCAAAAGGATTATTTGATGAACTATAAAACTATTTTAATTGTTACAGCAAAAACTAATTTAAACCTTGAAATTTTTAACAACGATTCAACTTATGTTATTGGAGTTGAAAGAGGTTGTTTGGATCTAATTAGTAGAAATATGAAAATTGATTATGCAATTGGAGATTTTGACAAAGTAACAGATCAAGAATTAGAACTAATTAAATCAAAAATAAAAAACGTTGAAATTTGAAGTCCTGAAAAAGATTATTTTGATGGTGAATTAGCTATTTTAAAAGGTTTAGAAGCTAGTAAAGATGCTAAAATTATTTTTATAGCTAATGCTACAAAAAGATATGATAAAAATTACTCTATCTTTCATTTTATTTTTAAATACGATCTTACTTTTATTAATGATGATTCGATTTTATTTAGATTTGATAAAGGAACAAATATTTTAAAATTTGAAGATTATCAAGATTATACTTATGTTAGTTTTATTGCAAAAGATAATACAAAAATCACAATTAAAGACCTTAAATATGAGTGTGAAAATTTAAGTTTATCTGCATATAGTAATTCTTGTTTATCTAATGCTTTTTTACCTTATAAAGATGGAATTATTTGATCTAATAATCCAATAATCTGCATATTAACAAAATAATTATTTACATTGCCTCACTAGAGGCATTTTCTAACTTTATAGTTTTTTTATAATGTTAAAATATTATATAGTTATCAAGGAGATATATGAAAAAACAATTAAATCCTAAATATGATCATCTTCAAGTTGAAAAAGACAAATATCAATATTGGTTAGATAAAAATTTATTTAAAGCTGATATTAATTCTAATAAACCTAAATTTTCTATTATTTTACCTCCACCAAATGTTACTGGTAAATTACATATAGGACATGCATGAGATACTAGTTTACAAGATGCTATTATTAGATTTAAAAAATTAACTGGATATGATACTTTGTTTTTACCTGGTATGGATCATTCTGGAATTAGTACTCAAGTAAAAGTTGAAGCTAAATTAAAACAACAAGGTATAGATAAAAATAAACTAGGTAGAGAAAAATTTTTATTAGAAGCTTGAAAATGAAAAGAAGAATATGCAAACATTATTAGAAAACAATGAGCTAAATTAGGTTTAAGTTTAGATTATTCAACTGAAAAATTTACTCTAGATGAAGATATTAATCAAATTGTTAAAGAAATATTTGTAAAGTTTTATAATGATCAAATAATTTATAAAGACAAACAAATAGTTAATTGAGATCCAGAACAAAAAACTGCTATTTCTAATGTTGAAGTAATTTATAAAGAAACTCAAAGTAAAATGTATTATTTTAAATACATGCTAGAAGATTCTAATGAGTATTTAACAGTTGCTACAACTCGTCCTGAAACTATGTTTGCTGATCAATGTTTAGTTGTTAATCCAAATGATTCTAGATATCAAAAATATATTAATAAAAAAGTAATCAATCCAGTTAATAAACAAGTTATTCCAATTATAAGTGATGAATATGTTGATATTGAGTTTGGAACTGGAGTTATGAAATGTACTCCTGCTCATGATTTAAATGACTATCATTTAGCAATTAAACATAATTTAAAAATGCCAATTTGTTTAAATATTGATGGTTCAGTTAATCATTTAGGTGGAAAATATCAAGGTTTAGATAGATTTGTTGCTAGAAAAGAAATCATTAAAAATGCAATTGATGAAGATTTGTTTGTAAAAGAAGAAGATATTATTAATCAAGTTGGATTTAGTGAAAGATCAAATGCTATTGTCGAACCATATTTATCTGATCAGTGATTTGTTAAAATGGATAAATTTAAAAATATGGTAATTGATTTACAAAATTCAGATAATAAAATTAATTTTTATCCAAATAGATTTAGTGATGTTTTAAATAGATGAATGACTGATGCTCATGATTGATGTATTAGTAGACAATTATGATGAGGTCATCAAATTCCTTGTTGATATCACAAAAAAACTAATGAAATGTATGTTGGAATTAATCCACCAAGTGATATAGAAAATTGGACTCAAGATCAAGATGTTTTAGATACTTGATTTTCATCAGGATTATGAGCTTTTTCAACACTTTTAAATAATAAAGGCTTAGAAAGTGAATATTTTAAAAATTATTTTCCAACTAGTGTTTTAGTTACAGGATATGATATTATTTTCTTTTGAGTAGCTAGAATGATTTTTCAAACTTTAGAATATACAAAACAAATTCCATTTAAAGATGTTTTAATTCATGGGCTTGTAAGAGATGAATTAAATAGAAAAATGTCTAAATCTTTAGGTAATGGAATAGATCCTATGGATGTTATTAATAATAATGGTTGTGATTCGTTAAGATTATTTTTATTAACTAATTCAACTCCAGGTCAAGACATTAGATATTCAAATGAAAAAATTTTAGCTAGTTGAAACTTTATAAATAAATTATGAAATGCAAGTAGATATGTGTTTTTAAATTTAGATGAAGATTTTAAATTTGATCAAAACTTTTATAAAACTGATTTAGAAATAACTAATCAGTGAATTTTAACAGAACTAAGTAAAACACAAGCTTATGTTTATAAAAAAATGAACAAATATGAGTTTAGTTTAGCTGGAAATCATCTTTGAGATTTTGTATGAAATAAATATTGTTCTTGATATATTGAATTTAGTAAAGTTAATTTAAATAATGATAAATTTAATCATCAAACTAAACAAACTTTATTTTATGTATTAAAAGAAATTTTAATTATGCTTCATCCTTTAATACCATTTGTAAGTGAAGAAATTTATTTAAATATGATGTTAAAAGAATCTATTCTTTTAGAACAATGAACTAATTTAAATTCTAATTATGATACAAGTTTTATTGATGATGTTATTAAAATGATTACAAGTATTAGAGAATTTAGAAATACTAAAAATATTAAAAATGACGTTTGTTTATCAGTAAATATTTCAAATACTAATCAAAATCATACAAAATTGTTTAAAAAACATTTTGATCAAATCTATAGTTTTTTAATTAATTTTTGTAATACTAAATTAGTTGATGAAGCTATTAAAAATAAGACTAGTTTATCAATTGATGAATATTTTATTGAAATTGCAAATGATTCATTTATTAATAAAAATGAACTAATAAAAGAATTAGAACAAAAACAAAATCATTTAAATAATGAAATAACTAGAAGCCAAAAAATCTTAAATAACCAAGAATTTATAAAAAAAGCAAAACCTAAAAAAATTCAATCAGAAAAAATAAAATATCAAAATTATTTAGATCAATTACAAGCAATTAAAGACAAATTAAAAGAATTAAAAAATGATTAAAAATCTCTTTTAAAAGAGATTTTTTTATTATGTATTCTAAAGTTGATGATTTTAGCTATTTTCTATAATAACAAGTATCTAAGATATAATTAAATTAGTTAGGAAATATTATGAAATATAGTTTTATAACAAACAAATATGAAGAATCAAGTGATATTGTAGATGAATTATTAAACATATTAAAAAACACTGATTTTAAAAAAGATCAAAATAATCCTGATATTTGTTTTGTAATTGGTGGGGATGGTACTTTTTTACATGCTGTTCATAAATATCAATCTATTTTAGATAAATTGATTTTTATTCCAATTAAATTTGGGGGAATTGGATTTTATACTAATAAAAACAGAGTTGATGATTTAAAAAAAATTGATTTAAATAAAATTATTGAACAACCAAATATTACTGAATTAGGACTAATTGAAGTTAATTATGATGATCAAAAAGTTTATGCAATTAATGAAATAAAAATTACTAACCAAGTAAGACCATTAAATTTAGATATTTATATTAATAATGAATTTTTAGAACAATTTAAAGGAACTGGTTTAGTTTTTTCAACACCAAGCGGATCTACTGGATTTATGAAATCAGCAAATGGAGCTATTATTTATCCTGTAGTTTCACTTTTTGAAATGCAAGAATTAATGCCAATATCAACAAATAAATTCAGGACTTTAAACGCTCCGATTATTTTTTCAGATAATGAACATATCACTTTAAAATTAGAAGATTTGAACAATGTCACTTTAAGTGCTGATACTTATGAATATCAATTTAAAAATAAAGAACTTTTAATTAAATTAAGTAGAAAAAAAATTAAGTTATTAAATTTAAATAAAGATAAATTCAATAAAATAAAAATTTTAAGAGATATTTTTGTTTTAAATGACAAAACAAAAAATTAAATAGGAGAAAAATGAAACCATTAGTTGTTATTACTGGAGCAAGTTCTGGAATCGGATTAGCTTGTGCAAAATATTTTTCAAATAAAGGTTATCCTTTATTAATACTTGCAAGAAGAAAAGAAATATTAGATAATTTAAATTTGCCAAACACAATCACAGCAAAAGTTGATGTTAGAGATTTTAATCAATTAAATGATGCAGTTAAAAAAGCAGAAAATATTTATGGTCCAGTTGATTTATTAATTAATAATGCTGGAATTATGCCAATGGATCAATATGTTGATCAAAGTTTAGAAGATAAATATAATACTTTAGATGTCAATATTAAAGGTGTTATTAATGGAATGGATGCTGTTTTAAAAAGTATGTTAAAACAAAATCGCGGAACAATAGTTAATATTTCAAGTGTTGCTGGAAGATATACTTATGCTGATCATTCTATTTATAATGGATCAAAATTTGCTATTAATGCAATTACAGAACAAGTTAGAAGAGAATTAAGTGATACTAATATTAGATTTAGTTTAATTGAACCTGCAATTGTTGATACTAATTTATTATCAACAACTAAAAATCAAAAAATTTTAGATAGTTATATAGCAAGAAAAAATAGTTTAAATGGTGGTTTAAAACCAGAACAACTAGCTGAAGTTATTTATTATATTTACTCATTACCTCAAGATGTAGTAATTCCTGAATTAATGATTTCTCATACTAATCAAAAAGTTTAGACTTAATTTATAACTAGAAAAATATTTTAAATAAATTTAAATATATATTATTAGATTTATAATATATATTAGTTTTTTAATTGCTTTTAGATATTTAAAATAATAATAATTGAAAGGACAATATAATGCCAGATATTAAATTTACTGCTCTGGGCGGTCAAGATGAAAGAGGAAAAAATCTATATGTTTTAGAAATAGATAATGATTTTTTTATTCTTGATGCTGGAGTTAAATATCCTGAAAAAGATATTTTAGGAATTGATACAGTGATTCCTAAATTTGACTATATTAAACAAAATAAAAAAAAGATAAAAGGAATTTTTTTAACAAATCCTAGTGCTTATAATATGGGAGCAGTTCCGTATTTATTAAAAGAAATTGAAGCTCCAATTTATTGTAATGAAATTACAGAATTGATTGCAAAAATTAAATTTCAAAAATTAAGACTAAAAAATAAAGATCACATTTTAAAAGTAGTTCATGATAAAGATATTTTAAAAATTGGAAACACTAAAGTTGAGATTTTTAGAACAACTTCATCTTCACCACAATCATTTGGATATGTTTTTCATACTGAATTAGGTTCAATTGTTTATGCTGGTGATTATATAATTGATGGAAAAGAACAATCTTATTTTTCAACTGATTATACTCATTTATCTCAAATTGCAAAAAATGGGGTTTTAGCTTTAATTAGTGATGCTGAATTCGCTTCAAGAAAAGACTTTACAGTTCCAAACCATAAAATAGATAAATATATTCTTGCTCCATTTAAAGAAAAAAAGACAAAAATTATTGTTGCTATTTTTGAAGAAGACATTCATAAGTTAAGTCAAATATGTATGGCTGCAAAAGAAAATAATAGAAAAATTGCAGTTTATGGAAGAACAATGGATGCTGTTTTAAGATCTAATTTAATTCATGAAAATCTAGTTATAAAACCAGAAGATTTGATGTCAATTCAAGAATATGTAAACTCAGATAATGGGGTTTTAATTATTTCAGGAACAGGTGATGATCTTTATTCAAAACTAGCAAAAATTGCTACTTCAAATGATAGTTTAGTTGAGTTTACTGAAAAAGATTTAATTATTTTAACAAATACTCCAGTTGCTGGTGTTGAAAAACGTCATGCACAAATTTTAGATGAGCTCGCAAGAACTGATGCTAGATTATTAGCTTTAAGTGATAAAAATATTTGATCTATGAGAGCAAGTTATGAAGATATTAAAATGTTAACTTCTATATTAAATCCAAAATATTTTATTCCGGTTAAAGCTTTATATAAAGATTTTTTAAATGCTGAAAAAGCAGCTATTGAAGCTGGAGTTAATAATCAAAATATCGGAATTATTGATAATGGTGAAATTTTAAAACTATCAAAAAATCATTTAGCAATATCAGAACATAGTGCTGAACATGGAAATGTGTATGTTGATGGTTCTGGAATTGGAGATGTTGGATCAATAGTTTTAAATGAAAGAAAACAATTAGCTACTGATGGAGTAATTATAGTTGGAGCAACTATTGATAGTAGAAATAAAGAATTAATTTCTCTAATTGATACACAAATGCGTGGAGTATTATATATTCAAGAAGATAATCCTATTTTTAAAATTTTACAAAGAGAAATCACTAATTTAATACTAGAAGGACAAGCTTTATACAAAAAAGAACCAAAAAAATATGATTTAAATGAAATCAAAAAAGACATAACATCTAAAATTAAACAATTAATCAAACAAGAATCAGGAAAAACTCCTATTGTTTTAGTAATTATTAATGAATCTGATGGTAAGGCTTATGTTCCTAGAAACAATAAAAAAAGATATAACAATAATAACAAAAGCACTAAATCTAAAAAAGATAAATCATAATCTGGTTTATCTTTTTTTATAAAAATGAAATTATATTTTAAGTAAAAAAAATTATAGATATGTCAGTTATATAATTAAATTGGATTATAAAATTGGTACAAAATTATGAATGATGAAAAGAAAATGTCGTTAAAAGAATTCATTTGAATGGGTTTTAACTACACAGTTGGTGTTGGATTTATAGGTAATTTGGCAATATTTTCTAATATTGTTGATAGTAAAGGTAATATTAATGTTCAATCTACAGGATTGCATATTTTTTGAATATTTGGATTATTAGGATTTATAGCTTCAATTTGTGCATTAGCATTTGCTAAACTTTCAACTATTCATAAATCTGATAATAATGGTGGGACTTATTTATATGCAAGAACTGCTTTTGGAAGATTTACTGGATTAATGGTTGCATTTATTCAATATGTAATGTTGCCATTTATTATTGCATATCAAATTTGAGGACTTTTAAAAACTTTTTTATTAACTGATTTATCAGGATTAGATTGATGATTTGATAAAATTCCAAGTCTTGGTAATTGAAGTTCATTAGTTTTAGATGTTTTAGGTATTATTATATATTTTGCATTTGCATTAGTGATATTTGGTGGGATGAAATGATTTAAAAAAATGGCAAATTATTCATCAGCTGTAAAATGAGCAACTTCTTTTGTTTTAATTTTAGCTGGTATAGTTATGGCTTTTATGAATGGTTCATCAAACTATCAAATGTGAAATCATAATTATAATGAATCAATACATGGTTTGAGTTTTAATGCTTTTTCAAAGGCATTTGTTTCTTGTTTTTTCTTTTTTTCAGGGTTTGAATCATTTGCAACAGCAGGTAAAAATATTAAAGATCCAGAAAAAAATCTAGCTAAAGGAATTATGATCACAATGTTAGTTTCTTCAATATTTTATATTGTGATTATGGCTATTTTCTTTGCAGCAGTTAATCCAAAACAAGGGTTTAGTCAAAATATGACAACTGGATTATGAAATATGCATCCTATTAGTCAAATAAAATGATTATCTGTTTTAGGTGTTGTTATTATGTTTATTTCACAAATTGCACTAAGAGCAAATACTTCAGTGCAAAATGCTTTATATGGTGGAACAATGCTTCAACCTATGGCTGTTGAAGGATTTATCTCAGAAAAATATAACAAATTAAATAAAGATAATATTCCTGTTAAAGCATCATTATTAAATATTTATGTAATTTTATTAGTTTCATTTATTTGATTAATTATTCCAGATATTATTTATGGTTTTCAAAAACCTGGAACTAAATTGATTTTTAATGTAGCTCAATTAACAGAAGCTTCAAGTGCTATTATTATTTCTTTATATATTATTAGTGTTTTAGCTTTAATAAAAACTGCTATTTTAAAATATATTAAATTACGTATTTGAGAATGAATTAGTTTTAGTTTTGCTTTAATATTATTAATTGTGTTATTCTTTTATCACTATTATGCATTATTTGATGTGATTGTAAAATATGCTAATAAAAATTCAAATATTGAATTAGAAGATTTAATAGGAGCTATTGTTGAGTTATTATTTGTAATAATTTCACTAACATTTGCAATCATTTGATACTTTACTTATTATAATAAAAAATTAAAACAAAGACTTTCAACTACACAAGGTAGAAAACTACAAGAACAACTAGATGCTGAATTTGTATTAATTAATACACAAAAACCTTACATAAGAACAAAAAAATAGCTAATTCTTTAAATAGTAATTAGCTATTTTTTATAATTTAATTAAAATAATAAAGAGAGAAGTTTATGAAAAAAATCAAAAAAGATCAAAATTTTAAATCTAAAATGTTTTTAATTTATAAAACAGATTTTAAAAAAACTAAAATAATTGCAATCCTAATGTTAGTGTTTTTAATTATTAGTATGTTTAGACTAACTTTAGTTGGCCAATTTTTAGATGATCTTTTATTTTCTTTTTTATTTGGTTGATTTAAATATTTATTATACTTTTGACTTTTTTTTATTAATTTTTGTTTATTTAAAAAACTTTTAATTTCAGTTAAATGAAAACAATTTTTAAAAACTAGCTTTTTTATAATGATTTTAGCTAGTTTTTTAACATTAAATTTTTTAATTATACAATTTGTTAATAATCAAACAAAAACAGATAATTTTAATATTTATGCTTTATGACAAAATGATATTTTATTACAAGTTATTAAATTTTATGATTATCATTGATATCAAAACTCAATCTTTTTAATAGATTTTAAAAATTGAATAAATTATTTTTTTAATACAAATACTTATTTTAATTTATATTTATTTGGTGGATTTATTTCTTATTTAGTTTGTGGAATTATTTGATATACAACTTTACCAGCAGCTTATTTAACTTTAGTTATTTTAATAATTATTAATTTAGTATGACTTAAAACTAATGATCCATTTTATCTATTTAAAAATAAAAAAAATTTAGTTAAAACTACAACTAATTTAAATAATAAAATTATTACTAATAACCAAAATAATGATCAAAAGTTAGTAATTTTTGAAAATAAATTAGATGATGATTTAAAACAACCAGTTTATAAAAACGAAGAAAACAATTTATTAACTAACTTAGAAAATGTATTTTTAGATACAAACTTTATTGATAAAATGCTTTTTTTAAAACTAGAGCAAACTAATTTTAATAAAGATGAGATTTTTGAAAATAAAAATAAAACAAATATAACTGATCAGTTTAAACAAAATCACAAATCAGGAATTTTAACAGATAGTGAGATTAGTCCTTTTAAAAGAAATAAACCAGTTAAAAAAATTAGTGATAATGACTTTTTTAATGAGTTATTTGATGAAAAGTAGGTAAAGATTATGAGTTTAAAACAACAAGTTGATTTATTACCAAATAAACCTGGTTGTTATTTATTTTTTAATAAAGATAATGATGTGATTTATGTTGGAAAAGCTAAAAATTTAAAAAAAAGAGTTAGTACTTATTTTAATAAAGCTTATAATATCAAAACAACAAGACTAGTTAGAGAAATTACTGATTTAAAATATTTTATTGTTGATAATGAAAAAGAATCATTATTATTAGAAAAAAATCTAATTAAAAAATATCATCCAAAATATAACGTTTTATTAAATGATGATAAAACCTATCCATACATAATAATTACTAACCAAAAAGATCCAATGTATAAGTATGTAAGAAAATATGATAAAAAAGCTTTAAAAAACTATGGACCTTTACCAATTGGAAGTAATGCTAGATCTATTTTATTAACACTACAACGTTTATTTCCTTTAAGAATGTGTCAAGGTAATTTAAATAAACCTTGTTTATATTATCATTTAAATCAATGTTCTGGAGCTTGTTTTAAACAAGTTGATCCTAGTTATTATGAATATCAAATAAAACAAGTTGATAAATTTTTTAAAGGAGAAATTAATCAAGTAAAACAAACTTTAATTAAACAAATGCAAAAAGCTAGTGATAATTTACAATTTGAACAAGCTCAAAGAATTAAAGATCAAATTACTAGTCTAGATTTTATTACTGCAAAACAAAATGTTGATATTGTTACAAATAAAAATATTGATGTAATTAATTATGAAATTAATCAAGACAAAATTTGTTTTGTAATGTTATTTTATAGATTAGGTCAATTAACTTATAAAGATGAATATATTCAAAATTATGAAGGTCAAAATTTAAGCGAATTATTTAATAGTTATTTACAACAAATTTATCAAAAAAATATTTATCCTGATGTTTTATTAATTCCAAATGAAATTCAATTATTAGATTTAGATCAAAACTTATTAGAATTTAGTTCATATAGTTTGAATAAACAAGATGATATATTTATTAAATTAGCAAAACAAAATGCTATTGATAGTTTAAATAAATCAGTTATTTCACATAATGTTAATAGTGGAGATGAGATTGAAATTTTAGAGCAATTAAAGCAAATCTCAAATGCATCAAAATATTTAAAACGTATTGAAGTATTTGATATATCAAATATTTATAATCAGTTTATAACTGGAGCTTGTATAGTTTATATTAATGCAAAACCAATTAGAAATGAATTTAGAAAATATAATATAGATCCAAGCTATACTTCAGATTTTAGTAGAATGAAGTTTATGCTAGAAAAAAGATTTTTAAAACAGATAAAAGAAAAAGAGCAATTACCAGATCTTATTATTGTTGATGGTGGAATTATTCAAATTCATGCAGCTAAAGAAGTTTTAAATAAATTAAATTTAAAGATTGATGTTATTGGTTTAAGTAAAGATGATCATCATAAAACTAGATATTTAATCGATATTTTTGAACAAACTATTGATATTAAAAACTTTAAAAAATTGTATAACTTTTTAACAAGCCTGCAAATCAGAGTTGATGAATATGCAAAATCTGGATTTAGAAAAAAATATCACAATCAATTAAATGATCAAATTCTTTTAATAAAAGGTGTTGGTAAAAAAACTAATTTAAAATTATATAAACATTTTAAAACAATTGATAATATTAAAAACGCTAGTTTTGATGAGTTAAATAAAGTTATAAATAATAAAAAAATTACTAATTTAATCATTAGTAATCTTAATAAATAGCTTTTTAGTATATATTTTAATTTTAATTCTTAGATTTGATATATTAATAGTAAAATACTTCATTAGTAAATAGATATTAATTGGTCTTTATTATATAATTAATAAGTTATAAGGAGAAAGTCATGTCAAAAGAAATTATTTTAACTCAAGAAGGATTAGAAGAATTAAAAGCAGAACTTAAACATCTTTTAGAAGTTGTTAGACCTAAAGTAATTGAAGAATTAGTTGAAGCACGTAATCAAGGAGATTTAAGTGAAAATGCTGATTATGATGCTGCTAGAAACAGACAAGCTGAAGTTGAAGCAAGAATTAAAGAAGTTGAAACTTTAATTAATAGAGCTAAAGTTATTGATGATTCTAAAACTCATTCAACTGGTGAAGTTAAAATTGGATCAACTGTACAATTTGTTTCAAGTTTAGATAATAAATTAAAAGAAATTAAAATTGTTGGTGCTATTGAAGCTGATCCTTTTTCTAATCTAATTTCTAATGAATCACCAATAGCTAAAGCTATAATTGGTAAAAAAGTTAATACTACTGTTGAAATTAAAGATATTTCAAAACCTTACAAAATCACAATTAAAAGCATTAAATAATATAGCTATTGTCATTTCAATAGCTTTTTTTATAGGAGTAATATGAAAAAATTAGTTGTTATTACTGGAGCAAGTTCTGGAATCGGTTTAGCTTGTGCTAAGTATTTTTCAGATAAAGGTCATCCTTTATTAATACTTGCAAGAAGAAAAGAATTATTAGATGATTTAAACTTACCAAATACTTTAACTGCTAGAGTTGATGTTAGAGATTTTAATCAATTAGATCAAGCAATTAAACAAGCAGAAAATATATATGGTCCAGTTGATCTATTAATTAATAATGCTGGAATTATGATTCTAGAAAAATATCAAGATCAAAAATTAGAAGATAAATACAATATGATTGATATTAACATCAAAGGTGTTATTAATGGAATGGATGCTGTTTTAAAAAGTATGTTAAAACAAAATCATGGAACAATAGTTAATATTTCAAGTGTTGCAGCTAGATATACTTATACTGATCATTCAGTTTATTGTGGATCTAAATATGCCATTAACGCAATAACTGAACAATTAAGAAGAGAACTAAGTCATACTAATATTAGATTTACTTTAATTGAACCAGCAATTGTTAATACTAATTTATTAAGTAGTACAACAAATAAACAAGTAAAAGATGATTATCAAAAATCAATTGATGAAATCAATGGTGGATTAAAACCAGAACAAATTGCTCAAACTATTTATTATGTATATTCACTACCAGATGATGTGATGATTCCTGAATTAATGATTGCTCACACTAATGAATCTGAAGTTTAATTATAATCTATTAATAAATTCTTTAATAAGTAAGTTAAATGAATGATTAAATTCATTTTCTAAAATACAATAATAAACTATTTTTAAATAATCTAGTTCTTTAATTTTTTTAGTTTTATATAATCTAGTTACATATTTATTTGTTCATCTAACAAACTCAGTAGAATTAAATAATTGATTATTAATATTTTCATTATACAAATCTTTTAAATTAGATTTATATTGATTTGGAATTAGTTTTAAAACTTCAATAGTAAACCTTTGAAATTTATCTTTTAAAGTTTTATTTGAAATCATTAAAACTAATTCTTTTTTATTTAAAATCTGATCATCATCTAATTGGTTATAAAAATCAATCATTGCTAAAATAGCAAAATTAAATCCAACTAATCTAATATATGTTCTGATCTGATTTTGAAATTTAGCTAGTAATTTTTTATTAGTTAATATATGAGATAGTTTTGGATTAAAAAAATGTAAGTAATTATTAGTTGATCTAAAAAACTTATCCAAACTTACTTGTTCAATCGTATTAAAATCTAAATAATCATTTGGATTCAAATTAAAATGTGAAATGAATTTTTTTAATTTAAATATTAGTTTATTTATTTTTTTATTTCACCAAGGATTAATGTGACTATATGAGTTTAAGTCTTTAGATTTTAGTTCTCTTAGTCTATAAATTTCAATCATTTCTTATGCTCTTTTCTATATTATATATTAAAATAAAATATTACTAGTAATGTATAATTAAGGTAGTTTAAAGGAGTTTTTATGAATAAAAAAGAGATATTTAACACTGATTTTTTTGAATCAGGTTTAGCTTATATTCTAACTAATTTAGATTTTATTCAAGAAGAATTAGAACAAGAAAAACTACAAACTAGTCTAGTAGAAAAATTAATAACTGATTTTGAAGATGTTGAAGATTATGAAACATGAGATTTATTAACTAATAATTTAATTCAATCTGAAGATAAGATTTTAGAAGAAATTCTAAAAATAAAAGACTCAACAAAATTCAATTTATTAAATAGTTATTTTTTAGCAAAAAATCTTGCTATTTATTTAAAGTCTAATAGTTTTTTAATAGAACAAATAAACAAATTACAAACAAATTCTCCTGATGATTTATCAGAAGATAAAAAAGAAGAATTTATTAATAACTTAAAACAAGAAATTTTAAAAAATAATTCAGAATTATACAAACAAAATGAAAAATTATTTAAAGAAATATTTGATAAAAAAGTTGAGTTTAAAAAAATCTATCAACTTTTAATTAAAGAAACTGAGTTTGAAGATTTTAATTACGCAAATGAATTATTATTTAATATGTTAAATAACAGCTTCAAATTTAATAACAAACAAGATTTATTAAAATTAGAAGTTTTAAATAATGCTCAATCTTTAATAGATTTTCTTACTTTTTATGAATCTAGTTTATTTGATGATGAAGAAGAATAAAAATGTCTAGTAAACTAATAGCAATAATAATTTTTACAGTTATTTATTTAATTTTTTTATTAATAACTTTTATATTAACTTATTTTTATCAAATTAAAAATAAAGATTTTATTGAATTTAATAAAAAATATCTAAATGAATGAAGCAAATATAAGTTTGATAATAAAAACTCAACATTAAATCAAATTGATTTTAAATATCAATTACCAGAAAATGAAATTGGATTATTTCAAAAAGAACTTTTAATATCAGGAATTAATCAAAAAATTAAAGATTATAAAGATTATTTTGATGATGATTATTTAATATTAAAAAAGAGTTTAAGTTTATATCAAACTACAAGTTATGACTTTAAACAAGTGAAATTATATTTAACTAATCTACATTTAGTAATTGATGATAACAATCAATTTTATAAATATAAAATTAGTGAAATTAAAAGTTGTAGTATTTGTGTGATTAGAGATAAAAATCTTTTACAAAAAGGTTGTGTTTTAAAAACAAATGATCAAAGTCTAACAATTTTAGGGGATGTTTTTTTACTAGTATTATCTATTAAAAAACTTAAAAAGGAGTTTTAATATGAAAGTTGATTATTCAGCAAGTATCGTTTTAAGTTTTACAGTTTTTATATTAACTTTAGTATTATTTTTAATAAATTTTTATTGATTAAGCAAAGTAAAAAAGATTTATAACCAAATAAAAGATCAAAACCTAGAATTTAATTTTAATAAAAATAGATATTCAAATATTAAGTCAATAAATATTTTTAATTGCATATTTTGACTTTGTATTCTAGTAATTTTTACAATTTTAAAATTTAAAAATTTATTAAATGAAAATTTTTTATACGAGTTAATAATAATAGGTTCAATCATGTGTGAATTTTTTATTTTTGTAATTTTAACTTACTTAATATCTAATTTAATATTTGTTAAAACTGAAAAGTATTTAGTTATAGTTAATAGATTAATTGATTTAAGATCTGTTTTTAAAATTGAAATTTCAGAACGATTTATAAAAGTTATTTATATAAATGCATTTCATACAAAAAGTAGATTATGATTTTATAATACAAATAATTTAGATCAATGATTTGAAACACACTTTAAAGAATTAATCAGAAAGGATAAACAATGATAAAACAAGCTAGTTTTATAACTTCAGCAGCAAATAAAAGCAATTGAATTAATGATGATGTTAGTGAAATTTGTTTAATTGGTAGAAGTAATGTTGGAAAATCTAGTTTTATAAATTCACTTACAAATAATAATAAACTAGCAAAAATCTCAAATACTCCTGGGAAAACTAGATTATTAAATTTTTTTGAAATCAATAAAGGAGAGTATCGCTTAGTTGATGCTCCAGGATATGGTTATGCTAAAGTTGATGATAATTTAAAAATTCAATTTGCAAAAATGATGGAAGAATATTTTATTAATCGCAAAAATTTAAAAGGGGTTTTTTTATTATTAGATCTAAGACATAAACCTAGTAATGATGATATAATGATGTATCAATTTTTAAAACATTACAATATACCAGTTGTTATAATTGGTACTAAATTAGATAAATTAAAAAAGAGTGAATATATTAAAAATGAAAAAATGATCAAAGAAACAATAAATTTTTATCAAGAAGATGACTTTATTAAGATTTCTAATTTAGATAAGACTAATATTATTAAGTGTTATGAGTTAATAGATAAACTTTTAGGGAGTAAATAGTTTTATATATGGATAATTTAGAGCAAAAAACGATTCACGAAGTTCAACAAGAACTAAATACAAATATTAAAACTGGATTATCAAATCAAACAGCTAGTGAATTACTAATTAAAAATGGTAAAAATGAACTAGCAAAAAATAAGCAAACTCCAGCTATTTTAATCTTTTTAAAATCTTTAATTCAACCGATTCAAATTGTTTTATTTATTGCTGCAATTATTTCAGTAATTGCTCCATTAATTTCATCTAAACACTTTGAGGTTAAATTTGATGATTTTATTGATTTTATAGTAATTATGGGTGTTATTTTATTAGATGCTACTTTAGAAACTGTTCAACAAATCAAAGCCAGAAAATCAGTTGATGCTTTAAAATCACTTTCTAAACCATCTGCTGTTGTTTTAAGAGATTCAATTGTTAAAGAAATTGATGCTAGTGAATTAGTAGTTGGTGATATTGTAATATTAGAAGCCGGAAAATATGTTCCAGCAGATTTACGCTTATTAGAATCAAGTGATTGTATGGTTGAAGAATCAATTCTAACTGGTGAATCAGTTCCAGTTGAAAAAAGTAGTAAATCAATTAAACAAACAAATATTTTAGCTGAAAAGAAAAATATTTGTTTTATGTCAACTTTTGTAACTTCAGGAAGAGCAATTGGAGTTGTTATTAAAACTGGGATTGATACAGAAATTGGAAAAATTTCTAAAACAATTTCAGATAATGAAGAACAAGTAACACCACTAGAAAAGAAAATGAATAGATTTAGTTATTTAATTTCTATTCTTGCAATTATTATTAGTATTTTTGTATTTATTAGTTTTATGATTTCATCAAACAAAAGCAATTGAGCTACTTATTTAATGATTTCTATAACTTTAGCAATTGGTGTTATTCCTGAATCACTTTCTGCTATTGTTTCTATTGCTTTATCTTTTGCTACAAAAAGAATGGCAAAAAATAATGTTATTGTTAAAAAATTAGAAAGTATTGAAACTTTAGGATCAGTTAATGTTATTTGTACTGATAAAACTGGAACATTAACTCAAAATAAAATGGCTATTAAAAAACTGATTTGAAATAATGAAATTATTTTAGCTGACGAATTTATCAATAAAACTAAAAACGAACAGGCAAAGAACTTGTTTTTAAAATCTTTAGTCTTACCAAATGATTCAATAACTGAAAATGATGAAAGAATTGGAGATCCAACTGAACTTGCGTTAGTTGATTTTGCTGAACAAATGCAAATTGATGAACAAGAGTTTAGAAAGAAATATCCAAGAATTTTTGAAATACCTTTTGATAGTGAACGTAAATTAATGACAACTGTTAATGTTTTAGAAAATGAACAACAATTTGTTTTTACAAAAGGTGCTTTAGATCAAATATTAAAAAAATGTACTAAGATTTTTATTAATAATAAAGTTGTTAAATTAACTAATACTCACAAAAAAGAAATTAAAAAGCTTTCAACTTCATTAAGTGATGATGCTTTAAGAGTTTTAGGATTTGGTGTAAAACAAATTATAACTCAAGATCAAAAAACTGAAGATGATTTAATTTTTATAGGAGCAGTTGGAATGATTGATCCTATAAGAAAAGAAGCTTTAATTGCTATTCAACAAGCAAAAGCAGCTGGTATTAAAACAATTATGATAACTGGTGATCATGCAATTACTGCTTTAGCAATAGCAAGAGATTTGGAATTAGCTTATACTCAATATGAAGTAATGTCTTCTGAAAAACTAGAACAATACACTGATCAAGAATTAGAAAGTGCTATTGATAATATTAAAATTTTTGCAAGAGTTAATCCTGAACATAAAGTGAGAATTGTTCAAGCTTTACAAAAAAAAGGATATATTGTTTCAATGACAGGTGATGGAGTTAATGATGCTCCAAGTTTAGCAATAGCTGATATTGGTGTTGCTATGGGTGTTAGTGGAACTGATGTTGCAAAACAAGCTGCTGATGTCATTTTAACTAATGATGATCTAAATACAATGATGGTTGGAGTCTTAGAAGGACGTAATGTTTATCAAAAAATCAGAAGAGCTATTGTTTTATTATTAGGATTTAATTTTGCAAATGTTATAAGTATTGTAATTATTTCTTTATTATTAAAAATTTCTCCACTAACTGCTACAAATATTTTATTTATCAATTTAGTTGTTGATTCTTGTTTAGCTTTTGGAATTGGAATGAGCCCAATTGATAGAACACTTTTAAAAAATAAACCTCAATTAAGAAATAAAAGTATACTTAATGAAATAATATGACCATTATTTAAAGTAGGTTTATCTTTATCAGTTGCTCAAATTATTTCATTTATAATTGGAATGTCAGCAACAAATCTTGATTATTATAATAATTTAAGCAGTTATACTAAGGCTCAAAATTGATTTTTATTTATTCAACAAAATAATCAAATTCTATTATCTAATATAGAAGATATGCATGACTTTGTAGTTTTTGGAAGAACTAGTATGTTTATTACAAGTATTATTTCACCAATTTTATTTACACATTTAATCAAACTAACTAATTGAAAAGATACTAAAAAAATAGATTGAACTATTTCAAAACCTCTAATTTATTCATGTATAATCGCTTTATTAATTTCAATAATTGTTTTTTCAATACCTGTGTTTAATTCAAAAGTATTTGGTTTAGCTGGTATTAATGATACAAAAGCATATATTAATTGAAGTTCTAAAAATATGTGAATTTTATTTTCAAGTTTAGCATGTGCTTTAATTCCGTTTACATTTATATTAATAACTGATGCTATTGAATTTTATTCATATCACTTATCAAATAGAACATGAGAAAAAAGACAAAAACTAATAAAACAAATTATAGATCAAGAACAAAAAGAAAAACTTAGAGAAGATAAAAAAAATCAAGGGTAACCTTGATTTTTTATTTACTTTAATTATTAAGATTCTAAAGAAGTTTTAATAATAAATCTTTTTTGTGGATAGAATTTTGAAACTTCTTTATAGAAATTAATTTTGTCTTGTAAAGCTTGCATTTTTTTGTTGTGAAGTTTTGTTAATCTATCTTTACCAACAGAACCTTTTAATGCAGCTTTTGCTAAATCGTGATTTTGTTTTTGAGTCTTTTTGAAATCAGATTTTAATTTTTGATATCTTAACTTATCATCATTAGTAAGTGACTGACTCATTTTTTTATTTTTAACAACTAATTGATTTAAAACTTCTAGTTCATTTTTAAAATGTAGTAATAAATCTTTATATTGTTGTTTTTCTTTTTGAATTTCTAATTTATAATTATCAATTCATTTATTTTTTAAAGCAATGATTATTTGTTGTTTTTCTTTTTTAAAATTAATTTTAAATTCTTGTTTTGAAGTACTTATATGTAATAGTTCTTCTTTTTTAGTTTTAATTGCTTTTTCTTTTTCAGTAAGAAATTGATTAAAGCAATCAATAAATGTTTTTATATAAATTATTGTTTTTACTCTAATAGTTTGTTTAACCTTACTAAAGAAAATAATTGTTTTTCATTGTCATGCAAATCTACGTTTATTAGTTTGAAATAATTCAATTTCTTCTAATAAATATTGATGTTTTAGTGGTAAAGGTAAATTATATATTTCAAAATAAGTAGTTCTTCTACTATTTCTAAACATATATCCACCTAATAAACCAGCTCCAACATTTAATATAGCAGTTAATACTAATAAAATAGCTAGATGCATATTTAATTGCCAAGTTGCATATTGAGTTGAAGTTTTAGTTAACACTTCAGCAGTTTGACCACCACCCTGACCAAACATAGCAACTGGCCCAAATGGAGTAGCTAAACCAACTCCTTGTTGAGTAAATCCACGAACAACTTCATAACTATTTGAGTTAATCATAAATACTGTTTGTTCTATATTTAAAATATTTTGACCATAAACAATTACTAATATTCCAGTAGCAGCAGCCCCAATAAAGTTAGTTATATAAACAGAAACTGGATTCATTGAAATAATATCAGCTTGAGATAATGGTTCTATTGAACAAGCAATAGTTTGTTTTTTTTCTCCATATTTCATTCTTGCAAATAATACACCATTCATAAATGATGAACCCATAGCAGAAACACTACCAACAGCCATTGCTGAACCTTGCAATCCTAAACCAACAGCTAATGCCATTGATGATAATGGTGAAGTACCAACTACTGTTAAAAATCCTCCAACAACAATTGCCATTGGTATTGGTGATAGATTAATTGCAACTTCAATAGATGAACCAATTCCTTTTAGAAGTGGTGCAACTACATTAGCTCCAAATTTAGCAGTTAAAGCAGTTAGTGGTGCAATGATTAATAAAGCAATAATTAAATCTAGTCCATCAGGAGCATATTTTTGTAATAATAACAAAGCTCAATACATTGTATAACCAGCAACTAGTCCAGCTAAAATATTGAACGCTCCAACTGTAGTTCTTAAATGCATTGCAAAATTTGGCATATATTGAGTACTAAATATAGTTTTTAAAATATCTTTTTGTTCATTTATTACTAAATTAGATTTAATAGTTTCAAAAGTTTTTTGCATTTCATTTTGTAAAGTGTTGCCTTTTACTCATTCAGCAATCACTCTTATTGCATTATCTTCAGCTAATAACTTTTGACCATCAGGTGTATTTGTATTTATTAAGGTTTTAGCAATTGATTTAGATATACCATCAACATCAACTGATAATCCAACTCCAAATACAGCAGTACCACATAAAATGGCAAATAACGGGTTTCCACCCATCAAAATAATTACAAGTATTGTACATGCTGGAGCAGCTAAAGTTCCTGCTACACTACCAATAACTCTAGTAAAGTCACCAATAACTGGAATTCTTCCTAAAACTCAAAAGTTAAAGACTTCTATTAAAAAAGTAGCACAAACAGCTCCAGATAGACCTGACATCGCTCTTTTACCTTTAGGAACATAGTATGAAAAGATTGTAAAAAATACAAGTACTAACATTAGTAAAGATGTTCCTTTTAAAAAGGCTACAGCTTGTTGTCCAAACGATACCGATTGAGAAAATACTATAATAAAATTCACCTTTCTTTCTATAGCTTTAATGTAATTTTGTATTAATAAAATAAGAAATAAGACAAGTAAAAAGTAAAAATTATTAGTCTTATATGCTATTAATTTTAAACTACTTTAATAAAACTTTAAGCAAATAAAATGCGAATTTATGTATAAAATTAGTGATTATAAAATAATTGGTGAAATATTTTCTCAAAAATAAGGTTCTCTACCTTTTGTATTTTTTGGTCATTTTCATTTTGGAAATCATTTATGTTGAATATAATTTGGTCAAAAATCATATGCATCAGTAATATTTAAAACATTTCAAGTTTGTAAAGAATTTGAATAAGTAGACTTATAAAAAAGATTTCGCATAGTTTCAACATTAGAAACATCTCAAGCAGTCCATTGAATTTGATAAGCAAGTTGATTTCTTGGTGGATCATGAAATAATGTTTTAGTAACTTTTTTTGTTGAAAGATCTATTTTAATAATTTGATCGATTTTACTAGAGGTTTCAGTCATATCAATAACTTGAGAAATATCTCAATTATTTAAATCCATATTTATATACGATTTTGAAAAAATTCCCTCAATATTTTGTACATGACCAACATTTCAAAAATCTAAATTAATAATTTTTTCATTTTTATTATTTTCAAAAGCATAAGATAAATCAGTTAAGAATTCAGGAATATATTTTGGAACTTCAATAGTTGATTGTTTAAATGGTTCAATTTGATATTTTTCATTATCATTAAAAAAAAATCCTATTTTAGTACATTTATCTTTATCATATTCTGCTAGAACTCTTTTTTTATTTAAGTACTCGTATCTAGAGTTTAATTCATTAATACTTGATTCTAAACGTAAATTTTCTTCTTTTAACTCTCTTATTTTATTTTGCTAATCTGAATATTTATTTGATAATTGTTCTAATTGATCAATTCGAGATTGAATAATATTATTTTTAGAAATTAAATTATTTGATTCTTCTTGTTTTTAATTTTGATCTAATTGTTTACTTTTTTCTAGTTACTGATCATAATTTAACTTAAGTTTTTTAGTATTTTCTTCTGTTTTTTTAATATTATGATTGATGGTTTCTAGTTTAGAATTTAATTGCTTAGTTTTAAGATGATCATATTAATCTTTCAATTTCTTAAAAATTTTATGTTTTAATTAAAAGTTGAATTTAGTTTTTAAGTAGAATTTTCAGTGTATCAACTTCTTATATTTAGCAATTATTCAAAAACATGTGGTGGAGCAAGATCTTCTCAATAATTAGGTTCTCTACCTCTAGTATTTTGTGGTCATCATTCTTTATAAAAACTGCTTAACCCAATATAATGTGGGAAAAAATCATAATCATCAATTATTCCAGAAACATCTCAAGTTTCTAATGATTTATTTAATCAAGATCTTGCAAATATATCTTTCATTCTTCTTACACCTGAAACATCTCAAGCAGTTCAACTTATTGTATAAGAAAGTTCATTTCTTGGTGCATCATGATATTTGATTTTAGAAACATGTTTTGTTGAAATATCATGATATATATGACTAGATATTCTATAAAATGTTTCTGACATATCTGTTACATTTGATAGGTTTCATTCAGAAATATCTCCACAACAAAATGAAGAATTATAAAAAGCCTTTTTCATATTTTTTATATTCTTTATATTTCAATTATTTAAATTAACATCATACATATAAGAATCTAAAAAAATGCCTTCTATACTAGTAACATTATCAACATTTCATTTGTCAAAATTTTTTACTCTATAGTTATTATTTGCTTTAAATGCATATGCTAAACTACCTATAAAACTTGGTAGATAATCTGGAACTTCAGTTGTATATTTATCAAAAGTTTGAATTTGATAATCATTTATTTCATCATTAAAAAAGAATCCTATTTTAGTACACTTATTATTATCATATTCAGCATTAACTGTTTTTTTCTTTAAGTACTCGTATATAGAATTTAATTCATTAATACTTGATTCTAAACGTAAATTTTCTTCTTTTAACTCTCTTATTTTATTTTGTCTATCAGAATATTTACTAGTTAACTCTTCTAACTGATTTTGCTTTTCATTTATCTTTTTATTTTCTATTTGAATTTGTTTATTAAGATCAGAAATTTGTTTTATTAGATTGTACTTTTTTTCTTCTAATTCTTTTTTCTTTTGATGATAAGTATTAATATCATTATCTAATTTTTCTTTTTGTTTATTTAGTTCTTTGGTTTTTTGAATTAATAAACTAAGTTGATTTTTTAAATCTGTATTATTTTTTTCTCAATCACTAATTTGTTTTTCAACATTGATATTTTGAGTTTTTAAATTATCAACTTCTTTTTGTTTTTCTTCTTTATTTAAAATTAGTCTTTTTATTTCTTCTTCTTGAAGTTTTATACCTTGCTCAACATTTTCAATTTGTTTTTGTAATTGTTTACTTTTTTCTAGTTCTTGATCATATTTTGGTTTAATATCATTAATACTTTCATCTGTTTTTCTAATTTTAGAATTAATTTCATTTAGACTGTTTTGTGCGATTTGAGCTTTATTATTTTTAGAAATAAATTCATTTTGTCTAGTTTCAATTTGTTTTTCTAAATCATCTTTTTGTTTATTTAATTGAGTTAATTTAGATTCTGTATCTATCTTATTTTTTTCTAACTCTTTTAATTTTTCAGCATCATTTCTATTTGTTTTATCTAATTTGCTTATTTGATCCTGATTTTTATTGTTTTCATTTTCTAAGTTTTTTATGTTTTCTAATACATCTTTTCACTCAGATTGTAACTTAGATAACTGTTGATCATTTTTACCATCTTGAGAAATTTCTGTTTGGATTTGTTTTTCTAATTCAGTTTTTTGTATAGTTAAATCAGTTTTTTGCTTATTTAATTTATCTAACATATCTTTAGATTCTTTTGATTCTGTTTCAGTTTGTTGTTGTAATTTAATTAAGTTTTCTTTTTTTGATTTATTTTCTAAAAGTTCTTTTTCTAAATTATTTGTTTTATTTTTAAGATTTTGAACTTCTGTTTCTAGATCCTGAATTTTTTCAATATTTATATTTTTTTGATTTGTAGCATTATCTAGATTTGTTTTTACTTGTTCAATTTGTTTTAGTAATGAGGTTATTTTTTGTTTATCTTTTTTACTAACTTCATCAACAGTAGCTATCTGAGAATTTAAATTATCAATTTGATTATTTAAATTATTTTTTCTATTATTTAAAATATTTAATTCTTCTTTTTTACTATTTTCTTGTTTTTTTAGATCTTTAATTTCTTGTTCAATCTTTTGAATTTCTTTAAGTAATTGTTGTTTTTCTAATTCAGTTTTATTAATTTGTTCATTATATTGTTTAACATTTGACTCTAAACTAGATATTTCATTTTTAAGTTGTTCTAGTTTAGATAATTGTGTAGGTTCATTATTGTTTTTATTACTACAAGCAATTAAGCTTATAACTGATAAAACACTTACTGCTAGTGTTGATAAAGTGTATAAAAGTTTTTTCATACTTGTTACCTATATATTTATAAATTTATGCTCATTTTTAATTTAATAATTACTAAATTTAGCTACATTAAGTGTCATTTTATTATTGGTATAGAAACTGGTTTTCCACCTTTAGTATTTTTTGGTCATCTAGACTCATCTAATTTATCAGTTCCTATATATCATGCAAAATTATCATATTGATCTTCAATCCCTGAAACATCTCAAGTTCTAAGTGATGTATTTAAGTGACTTTGTAAAACCAAGTTTTTCATTCTTTTTACTTTTGAAACATCTCAAGCAGTTCACTTAACATCATATGAAAGTTCATTTCTAGGTGGATCAAGATAATGAATTCTTTTTGCTTGTTTTGTTGAAATATCATGTTTAACTCCATATCAAACATTTGAAAACATTTCACTCATATCTTCTACACTTGAAGTGTTTCAATCAGAAATATTTCCACAACAAAAATAAGTATTATAAAAAACTTTTTTCATATTTTTAATATTTGAAGTATTTCAATTATTTAAATCCATATCATATAAATAAGAATCAATAAACATACCTTCAATATTAGTTACATTTTGTAAATTTCATTTATCAAGATTTACTATCTTATAGTGATTATTAGCTTTAAAACTATAAGCTAAACTATCTATAAAAGTTGGTAAATAATCAGGTACTTCTCTTGTTGTTTTTTTAAATTCTTGAACTTGATATTCTTCAGTATCACTATTATAAAAAAAGCCGATCTTAGTACATTTATCTCCATCATATTCAGCATCAACTGTTTTGTTTTTTAAATATTCATATCTAGAATTTAATTCATTAATACTTGATTCTAAACGTTGATTTTCTTCTTTTAATTCTTTGATTTTATTTTGTCTATCAGAATAGTTATTTGTTAATTCTTTTAATTGATTTTCTTTTTGTTTTATCTTTTCTGATTCTTGATCAATTTGTTTTTTAAGATCTGAGATTTGCTTTACTAAGTGATACTTTTTTTCTTCTAATTCTTTTTTCTTTTCAAAATAAGTATTAATATCAGAATCTAGCTTTTCTTTTTGTTTATTTAGTTCTTCATTTTTTTTAATTAATGTATCTAGTTGAGTTTTTAAATTTTTATTAGTTTTAATTCATTCACTAATTTTGCTTTCAGCATTAATATTTTCATTTTTTAACTGGTTTACTTGTTGTTGTTTTTCAGTTTGTTTATTAAGTAATTTTTGTAATTCTTCATCTTGAACTTTTATACCATTTTTAATGTCTTGAATTTGTTTGTCAATTTTTTTACTTTTTTCTAATTGTTGTTGATACAGATCATTAATTTCTTTTGCTTTTTGATCAGTTTGATTTACTTTTTTATTAATTTCTTTTAGTTGATCTTGAACTTTCTTAGCTTCTGTATTTTTAGAAATAAACAGATCTTGTTTTTCTTTTATTTGTTTTTCTAGTTCATCTTTTTGTTTATTTAATTGGTTTAGTTGAGAATGTGTTTGGTTCTTTAATTCTTCTAGTTTTATAAATTCTTCTGAATTATTTTTATTACTATTTTTTAACTCATTAATTTTTTGATTATTTTCTTTATCATTTTTTTCTAGTTTTTTAATCTCAACTAATAAATGATCTAATTTATTTTTTAATTTTAGATAATTTTCATCTTTTTGACTAGATTCAAAGATTTGATTTTCAATTTGTTCTTCTAAATTAGTTTTTTGGTTAATTAAATCTTGTTTTTCTTTATTTGAATTATCTAAAACAGCCTTAAATTTATTTACTTTTGATTCTGTTTCTTTTTTATTTAATAAAAGTTCTTCTTTATTTAATTTCTTTTCTAAAAGTTCTTTTTCTAGCTGACTAGTTTTAGTTTTTAATTGGTTAACTTGATTTTCTAAATTACTAATTTGTTGAAGATTAATATTTTTTTGATTAGTTGCATTAGTTAAGTTATTTTTTATCTTTTGAATTTCTTCAGTTAGTAAATTAATTTGTTGTTTATCTTTTTTACTAGTTTTATCAATAGAATTAATTTGAGAATTTAGTTTATCAATTTGCTGATTTATACTATTCTTTTTATTAGTTAATAAGTTTAATTCTTTGACTTTATTATTTTCTTCTATTTTTAAACTAGTAATTTCTTTTTCAATCTTTTGGATTTCTTCAAGTAATTGCTGTTTTTCTAATTCAGTTTTATTAATTTGTTCATTATATTTATTAACATTTGTTTCTAAACTAGATATTTCATTTTTAAGTTGTTCTAGTTTAGATAATTGTTCAGGTTCATTATTGTTTTTCTTAGTACAAGAAACTAAACTTACAGTTGAGAAAACACCTAATAATAGTGTTGATAAAGCGTATAAAAGTTTTTTCATCTTAATTTTCCTATTGATATCTACTTAATGTTCTTACTCATCACTCTAAGTCATTTTTTCTTCTTTCTAGTGGATCCTTTTTATCTTCAAGCTCTTTTATTTGCTCATCAGCTTGACTAATTTGTTGTTCAGTTAAACTAATTTGAGATTCTAAATCTTTAAATTTAATATTATTTTCTTTAAGAATATTATTTAGATGTTCAATTTCTGACTCGTGTTCTTTAATATCATTAGTTAGTTGCAAGTTTATGTTTTTTAAATTCTTAATTTGTTCATTTAAACTATTAATTTGAGATTCTAAATTTAGTTTTTCTGAATGAAAATTAGTTATTTGTTCATTTAAATTAGTTTCATTTCTACTTAGTTCTTTTAGTTTTTCAATTAATTTTTCTTTTTGTTGTTTAGTTGAATTAATTAAATTATCTAATTCTTTATTTTGAATAGTTAAACTAGCTATTTTGTTTTGATTTTCAGAATTAGTATTAATTAGTAACTTTAATTTATTGTCATTTTCTGAATTGTTATTAATTAATGCTTGTAATAAATTAGTTTGTTTTTCTAATTGTTTTGTTTTATTATCTAATTCAAGTTGTTTTGATTTAATTAGTTCAGATAATTTAATTAATTCAGATAAGACTTTTTGATTTTTTTTATTTAATTCATTTAAATTATTTGTAAGTATAGAATTGTTGTGAGTTATTTGTTTAATAGAATTTTGATTATTCAATAAAGCTTTAGTTAGTTTATCAATTGAATCATTATTGTTTTGATTATCATTAGTTAGTTTAGCTATAGTATTAATGGCTTGGTTATTTTTAGTTTTTAGATCTTCTAATTTTTGATTATTGTCATTGATTTGTTTTTCTAAATTACTAATTTGTTGAGATTTTTGTTTAGTTGAATTTTTAGCTTCGTTAAGTTTATTTATTAATTGTTCTAATTGCTCTAATAATTTATTTTTTTCTGCTTGAATATCTGAGATTAACTGATTTGTACTTCTTATTAAAGCGTTATTATCTGTGATTTGGTTTGATAAAGTAGTAATTTGAGTTTTTAAGAGTTTATTTTGATTAGTTTTATTAACTAAAAGTTCATTAGTTTGTTTAATTTGTTGATTTAAATTTATGATTTTAGTTTCTAAACTTTTTGTTTGTAGATTAATTTGATTGATTTGTTTTAAATTCTCATTTTTATTTTGTTCTAAAGTTGTTATTTGTTTAGAGTATTGGTTTTTTAAATTAGTTAAATAGTTAAGTTTATCTTGGTGAGTTTTTAATAATTTATTATTATGTTCAATTTGTTTTAGTGCTTTTTTGTTTTGATCATCTAAATTACTAACTTTATCTTCTAGTTCTTTTAGACTAATCGTTTTTAAAAGATTATGATTCTTTTTAAATTCTTTTATTTGATCAATTTGATTATTATGACTAATTTTTAAAGATGAAATTTTATTATTTAACTCTATTTTATAAGATTCTAATTGTTGCTCAAGGTTTTTATTATCTGAGAAATTTAACTTATCAAGGTTTAATACAACTAAAAAAGTAGTTGAAAATAACACTAATCCTAAACTTGATGCTATTTTTAAAATCTTTTTAAAACTTAGTTTTTTATTATCAATTTTCTTATTAATTTGTTTTAATTTATCAACTGGGTCTAATGAATAAATTGAAAATACTTTTAAAGCTTTTTTCATAATGAATTCCTTTCTTTTTTCTATTCACTATAGTATTAGGAAAAAAATTTTAAAAGTGACCTATTTTTTTAAAAAAAAATAAAAAAACCTTAGTATTTTTTACTAAGGTTAATTTTTGTTATTTTAATAATTTTTTAATAATTACAAATGAGATTGCTAAACTAATAACAACACCAAGTGCTCCAAGTACAAAATATGCATCTTTTCTTTCAGTTTCTTTTATACTAGAAAATAAATTATTAAGATTTTTTATTTCAGTTTCATCAGTTTTTCTACTTAATTGTAGTGGTTGAGGTTGTTCTACAAGTTCATGTACATAATTTGGTTCAACAGCACTAGAATGAGTAGCTGGAACTGAATTTAATGTATTTGTATCTTTATTAATAGCTTGTTGAATATAAGCTGGATCAAAGAATTTTTCAGTTTGTTTGAATGGATCAAATCCAAGTGTAATATCTGGACTAACACCATATTCTAAACTTTGATGAGATTTATTAGTTAAAACATTATTACTACTTAATTGAATAATATCTCCAGTTGGTAGAATTGCTTGACTAATAGCTGAAGCTCCACCTGCAGTTTTAAATCCAATTACTTTTGCAACATTATTATCTTTAACTAGTTGAGGGAAAATGTTTCCAGCTGAGAATGAAAATGGTGAAGTTAAAACATAATAGTTAAAATCATATTTTTTAAATCTTGATTTAATAGTTTCAACTTTTTGTTCTTTTGTTAAAGGATTATATGAATAAGATTTAAATGGTTTATCTGTTAAAAATCCCATAATTTCAAAAGCAGTTCCTAAATAACCACCACTATTAAAACTTACATCTAAAACAATATTTTTAATACCATCTCTTTGAGCTTGTTTTAAGCTTTCTTCAATTTTAAAAGCTGAATTAGCTTCAAAGTTTTTAAATGAAATAACGCTTGTTTTTTTATCTGGAGTATAAACATTTTTATAGTTTAACTCTTTATCATAATATGCACTTAATCTTCTTGCAATATCTTTAAATCTATCAGATCTAGGTGTTGTTGTTTTTAAAACAGCTTTATTAATTGTTTCTAAATCTTTATTATAATATCCAGTTAATAAATATGATGAATGTAAATCATCTAATTGTTCAATTAAATATCTACTTGTTAAGTAGTGAGTAGTATTATCTGCTTTAATGTATTTTTCATATTTTTTAAATAAATCTTTATATGAAGCATTTTTATCTAATTTAATACCATAAAAATGATCAAATAAAAATCCTAAATATTTATATTGAAAATCTTTTAAACCTGCTGGTATATGATTTTGATTATTTAAATATGAGTGTTTTAATTGTTTTAATAAATCAACTTTTCCAAGTGTTTTACTATATGCAAATAAATTAACAGATTGTCCATTAAAATACAATTGCACGTTTGATTGATTTAAAAATAATTGATTAATTAGTACTAATGGTAAATACAAGTCATTTTGATCATTTAAAATTTCGATTCCATACTTGTTTAAATCAAATACTATATGTTTATTTTTATTTACAATTTCAGTATTTAAAAAGTCAATATTTAAATCTTCTTCACCACGTCTATAAAAAGTGAAAATATCTGTAAAAAAGTCATTATCAGATACTGTAATAGTTTTATTTTTACTATCAATTTCTAGTTGATAGTTAGTAGTTTTATTATTATTTGAATATTTACTAATTGAGTTTAAAACAACTTTATTGTCTTTGTAATTATAACTAATTTCTTTTTCTTTATAAAAGTTTGCGTTTTGATATGGTCTTACTTTTATTTTTGAAAAACTAATAAGTCCGTCTAGAGACTTTAGAAATTCTTTAACTCCAATATACGCAATCCCATTATGATCGTGTAAATTAATTTTTGTAGGTATATATTTGTTGTTAATTAAGTTTATATAATCATATGATTTTAACCCAACATTAGAGTTTGAACTACTTAAAAACCTTTTGGTTATTAAAAGATTATTATCAGTAGTTAGATTGTTAATCATAGCTATAGGTCCTAGTATGCTAATTGCACTTAAGCTTAAAAAGCCTATTTTTTTAACTAGTTTCATAATCTTTTTCTCCTTTTTGCTTTATTTAAATATTAGTCCATTTTTTTGCTTATGCAAGATCTATACTGGTTTTTTAGACGTTTTTTAAATAAAGAAATACAAAGAAAAAAACATTTGTATAAAAATGTTTTTATTCTTGTGCAAATTCTCCATTTTTATAAACAAATGTTTTAATATTATTTTTTATAGTCTCTTCTAATAGTTCTTTTCAATAAATATTTTCTTCTAATTTATTTGCTATATCTAGTTTTGGTTTAATGATCGGATCTTTTGGTACAAACATACTGCATACATCATCAAAAGGTAAAATAGAAGTCTCATAAGTATCTATAAATTTAGCTATTTTAATAATTTCTTCTTTATCATAAGTAATTACAGGTCTTAAAATTGGTAAATCACTTACATTATTAATTACATTAATACTTTGAATCGTTTGACTAGCAACTTGTCCTAAACTTTCTCCAGTAATAATTGCTTTATTGTTATTATTTTTTGCAATAATATTTGCAATTCTTAAAAACATTCTTCTCATAATTGTAATTTTATAACTAGGATCAATTAGATGTTGTAGCTCTTGTAATAGCAAATTAAAATCACAAATATGTAATTTAAAATTAGATAAATTATATTTTGCTAATTTTTTTGCTAAATTAAAAACTTTATCTAGTGCTTGATATGAAGTATGTGGTGGAGTCATAAAATGAATAAAATCTACTTGCATACCTCTTTTTAAAGTTAAAAATGCACTAACTGGTGAATCAATGCCTCCACTTAATAAACATAACCCTTTATCACTAATTCCAACTGGTAAACCTTTTAATCCATCAATTCTATTATCAAAAACATCAACATGATCTTTTTTAACAACTATTTCAATTACTAATTCTGGGTTATGTACATCAACTGACAAATGATCAGTATTTTTTAAAATTTCAGTTGCTAAAATGTGTTTTAATTCTATACTTGTATAATTAAATGATTTATTTTTTCTACTTACTTCTAGTTTAAAAGTTTTTGCTTTTGAGTTTTTAGCAATTTGTAAAGCTGCTTTTTTAATTTGTTCTAAATCTTTATTAACATAATTAATAATTGAAATTGAATAAATTCCAAATACAGTTTTTAGTTGTTCTATAATTTGAGTTTCTAGTTCATCTTTAATTTCTAAAGTCAAAGAATTATGATCTTTTATAAACTTAATGTCTTCTTTATCAAATTGTTTTAATTTAAATTTAATATTTGAAATTAACTTATCAATAAATTGAAATCTATTATTTCCTTTTAAAGTTAATTCACCATATCTGATTAATATATATTTCATATTTCACCTATAATTGATTTTTTCTAATCAAATGTATTGCTAAATTAATTACTTTTTTATGATTTTTTTCTTTAAATTTAGTTAGAATTTCTTCAAAAGCATTATTATTTGAAATATAAGCTAAATTTTTAGCAATATAAATTATAATTTGTTGAGCAATTTTATAAATCACTACTACTTGTTCTATATTTAAATGCAATTGTTCAACTTGTTCTATTTGATTATCTAATTGATTATTTAAAACTAATAAAGCATCATAATCATTTGTAAAGGTATTAGCCTCTAATTCCAAATTTTTATAAATAAAGTTAATAATTAAAAACTTATTATTAATTAATTCTTTATAAACACTTCAATTAATTACTTTTTCATATTTTTTAATAATAGCTTGACTTAAAAATAATAAAGTTTTAATGTTATCATACTTAGTTTCTAAATCTCTTAAAACTAATGACTTGTTTTTTAAAAGAGTTTTTATATCAATAAGTTGAGTATAGTGTTTTTTAATATCAATTAAAACATTTCTTATATAATTTACATAATCAACAATCAAACTATTAAACTGAATAAAATTAGAACTAATTTTTTGATATTCTTTATCAAACTCAGTTGTTATATTATTAAAACTAGTTTTTAGTTGGTCAAATTGAATTTTAATATCACTAATATCATTATTTAAATTATTATTAAAATTAATTAATTCTTCAGTTTTTAGTAATTCAGTATTAAACGATAATAAAATTGTTCTAATATTTTTAACATTAGTTTCAAATAAACTTAAAATTTGCTGATCATATTTTAAAATTACATCTAAGTTTTGAATATTTTTAATTAATGTTTCAATTATTAAAAAGGCTTGGTTGTTTTTACCGTGAAATAACAACTTTTCAACAGCTTGTTTTTGGTCTATAAATTGTTGTTCTAATAAGTTGATTTGATATTTAATTAACTGATTATTTTTTTGATTAACATCTAGTTGTACTTTATTTTTAATTTCTTGAAGTTTTGAATCTAATATTCCATTAAATTCTAAAAATTTAGTGATTTTATAATGATCATCTAAAAACTTAATATATTCAATAACATTATTACTTAATAAATTTAACTTACTAAAAGCTTCTTTAAAATTACCTATTTTAATGTAATATTCACAAACAATCATTTTTTTAAATATTGATTCTTGATAATTATTAATAATCTTTTTATCAATATTTAGTTCATTATTTTCTTGTTCTTTAAAAACTATATCAAATAAATCATTTATATGATTTTGTAAAATAATACGATAATCTCTTAATAAAAATTCAATATTAGTAACTTGCTGAGTTTCACTATACATTAAGTTAACTTTTTGATAAATAGCTTTACTTGTTTTATACAATTTTCTAGTTCTATAAAAATTTTTAATACTTAAAACTCTAAATAAAATTTTTTTAGAATAAGAATTTAAATCAAAATGTTCTTTAGTTTGTTTAATTAAAATATCTAATTCAACATTATAAATTTGATTATATTTAATCTTTCAGATTTCTAAAGCTTTACTTAGATTTTGATTATTTGAATTAGTTACTATAAATTGCATTCTAACTAATCTATTAGCTAGTGGATGTTTTAAAGTTTTTTCAATATTTAAAAAAGTAAAGTGTAATTTTTTTAAAGTATTTCTATAAACATAAAGTTTAAAAATAGTAAATAAACTACAAAAAAAAGCTAATAAAAAAATAGTTAAAAAAACAATATTAATTGCTTTTGTTTCACTTAGTTTTGTAATAATTAACATTAATTCAAATCACATATTAGCTTTTCCTAAACACAAATATTATACCAAAATCAAATAATAGATTATCTTATTGATATTTATATTAATATAGGTAAAAATAATATATAATAAATAAGTTATTTACTATATTCTGCAGATAATTATAGATTAGGTGCTGTCTATTTTTTAAAAAAGTAAGTTTTAGCAGTAAAACTGAATTAATAGACTGACTAGTTTAGGAATTATTTAAGATATTTTAATAACCATATTTAAATTAAGGAGAATATTATGTCAAGATTTATCGGATCAACATTTAAAAAGTCTCGTAGATTTGGTTTTTCAATTCTTGAAACTGGAAAAGAATTTAGCAAAGGTAAAAAAAGAATAACAACACCAGGTCAACATGGTAAAGAAAGAGCTAAAGTTAAAGTTTCTGAATATGGTCAACAATTACAAGAAAAACAAAAAGTTAAATTTATGTATGGACTAAGCGAAAGACAATTTAGAAATACTTTTGCAAAAGCTAAAAAAATGCAAGGAATTTTAGGAACTAACTTTTTAGTTTTACTAGAATCAAGATTAGATAATATTGTTTATAGATTAGGATTTAGTGCTACTAGACAAGGTGCTAGACAATTAGTAAACCATGGTCATATTTTAGTAAATGGTAAAAAAGTAGATATTCCTTCATATTTATTAAGTGTTGGTGATTTAGTTGAAGTTAAAGCATCAATGAAAAAAAATGAAAAAGTTTTAGAAGCATTACAAAACAATGAAGCAACTTTAGAATTTGTTAAAGTTAATAAAAATGAAGTTAAAGGTGAATTTGTAAGACTTCCAGAAAGAACTGAATTAAGCAGTGAAATTAGTGAATCACTAATTGTTGAATGATACAACCGTTTAATTAAAAAATAAAAATAAAAACTTATAATAAAAATCAAGCTTAAGCTTGATTTTTTTATTCTTCTATTTTATTTAATTTTAAATTAATTAGTTCTTGTTGAATTTGGTCAATATTTTTATTCATAGAACTATTAATTGCAGCTAAAATTGTTCCTTCAACTAAAGCAGCATCAATTATTTTAATTTTGTTTTGTTTATCTGGTTCTAACATTTCAATCGCCATTTGAGCATTCATTAAAGCTGAACCTAAATCAAATAATAAAATAACACCATCATTTGGATCTCAAGCTTTATTAATAGCATCAATTATTAAGTCAATATCAGTTCCAATTAGATTATCTTTAGTACCACCTGCTGGAATAATTTTAACTTCATTTGCCATTTGTTTTGCTAGATCAACAACACCATTTGCTATTTTATTACTATGTGAAATAACTACTATTCCTACCATACAATCCTTAAATGTTTTCACTAATACATTTTAATATTAAATAACTAGAGTAAGATCCAGGATCAATATGACCAACACTTCTTTGTCCTAAATAACTTGCTCTACCTTTTTTAGCAATTATGTTTTTAGTTTCTTCAACTTTTAAATAAGCTAATTGCACTGCTTTATTTAAAATTTCTTTAGCATTTTCATTTTTATTAATCAATTCTTTAATTAAATCACTGACTGGTTCTAAAACATCAACCATTGTTTTATCTCCAATATTAGCTTTACCACGTAATTTGATTCCACTAACTGCATCATTTAAACAAACTGAAAAATCATCAATATTCATTTCTGTTTTATCATTTAAACTCATACTAGCTTTTAAAAATGCAGTTCCATATAAAGGTCCAGAAGCTCCACCAACATTAGAAACTAAAACCATTCCCACTTTTTTAAACATACTACTAATATCAGTATATGAGTTATTTTCAAGATCTTCTTTAACTTTTAAAAATCCTCTTGATAAATTGTGACCATGATCTCCATCACCAATTATCTGATCTAATTTAGTTAATTCTTCTTTATTATTATCAATAACTTCAGCTATTTTTAATAAAATTTGTTTGACTGCTTCAATTTTTAAACTCATTTTAATACCTCTTACTATTAAAATATCTAATAAACTTGTTATTTAAATTATACTATTAAACAAAAAATAGCTCTAAAATAGAGCTATTATTCCAATTATTAAAAACGTAACACTCAAAACAACACCCACTAAATAGCAACATATTATAGTGAAATTTATTCAGAATTTTTTATCACTTTTTTTAGTTGTATTAATATAAAAACTTCTTGCTTGTTCATGTTGTTGTTTTAATTTAATTTTTTTGATAATAAATATTGCTAATATTAATAAAATTGCTAAAAGAATAGAAACTAATATAAAAATAATTGCTCAGCTTTTAGAAATTTCATTATTTAAAATAGTTACAAATAATTTGTTTAACATCTATTTTAAAATAGCAACAACATCGCCTTTTTTAACTTCTCCCATTTTTACAATTTCTAAAGTTTTTCCACCATTGTTTGTAAAAATGATTGGAGATTTAATTGATGGAACTTTTTTAGATACTTCTTGTAAATCAACAGTTACTAATTTGTCTCCAGCATTAACTTCTTGATCTTGAATTACATATGACTCAAAACCATTACCATCTAAACTTACTGTATCTAAACCAATATGTAATAGGATTTCAACACCATTTTTTGTTTGAATTCCAAAAGCGTGCTTTGTTGGAAAAGCAGTTACTAATTTACCACTAACTGGAGCATGAAAATCGTTTGATGTTGGATAAATTGCAAATCCATCACCTAACATTCTTTCTCTAAAAACATCATCTTCAACTTCATCTAATGTAATTATTTTTCCATCACAAGGAGCCAAAACTTTTAAATTTTTATTAAAAAATCACATGTTACACCTCTTTTTTTACTTATTATCTTAATTTTAACATTTAATGCCTTATAGATGTTAATAAGATAACTAACTCAAAAATTAGTCTAAGTTCTTTAAAAACTCTTCAACAAGATCATTTACTTGTTGACTAGTTTGGCATTCTAAAGCTTTATTAGCTAATTGTTTAGCTTTTATAGATTCAATTTTACTCATAAGTGATCTAGCTTTTAAAACTGAAGTCGCACTCATTGAAAAAGCGTCTAAATCTAATCCTAATAAAATTGGTAAAGCCTTAGAATCTCCTGCCATTTCTCCACACATACCAACTCATTTATTATGCTTATGAGCTCCACTAATTGTTAGTTGAATTAATCTTAATAAAGAAGGGTTTAATGGTTGATATAGATATGAAACATTTTGATTCATTCTATCACTAGCAAATGAGTATTGAATTAAATCATTAGTTCCTATTGAAAAGAAATCAGCATATTTTGCAAATTGATCAGCTAATATAGCAGCTGATGGAATTTCAATCATCATTCCAATTTGCACTTGTTTATCATATTTTATATTTTCTTTATCAAGTTCTAATTTACATTCTTCAACAAATGCTTTAGCTTGTTTAAATTCATCAATTGTAGCAATCATTGGAAACATAATACCTAATTTTCCAAATGCTGAAGCTTTTAATAATGCTCTAATTTGATCTTTAAAAATATCTTTTCTATCTAGAGTGAACCTAATTGCTCTATATCCTAAAAAAGGATTCATTTCTTCATCAAATTTAAAATATGATAGCTTTTTATCTCCACCAATATCTAAAGTACGAAAAACTACTAAATGATTTATCTGACTAACAACTTTTTTATAAGCTTCAAATTGTTCTTCTTCAGTTGGAAAATGATCATTATCCATATACAAGAATTCAGTTCTAAATAACCCAATACCTTCAGCTCCTGAATCTAGAACTGATTGAATATCATTTGTTGAACCAATATTTGCTTCAATTAGCTTTTTAATTTTATCTTTTGTTAAACTTGGTTTATCTTTAAATTTTTTTAATTGGTCTTTTAATTCTAAATATTGTTTTACTTTAGTTTGATAGTTTTTAATATCATCATCATTTAAATCTAATTCAACAATCCCACTACTTCCATCTAAAGCTATCAAATCATCAGTTTTAACTAATTCAGTAATATTTTTTAATCCTAAAATTGCAGGAATTTCTAAACTTCTTGCCATAATAGCAGCATGACTAGTTCTTCCACCAACATTAGTTAAAAATCCTTTAACAAATTTTTTATCTAATTGAGCAGTTTGACTTGGAGTTAGATCATCACTAATAATAATTACTTCTTTATCAATAGTTGATAAATCATGAATTTCTAATCCTAAAATATGAGAAATAATTCTTGAACTAACATCTTTAATATCTGCACTTCGTTCTTTAAAATATGGATCTTCTAACTGACTAAACATTTCAAAATAATTATTAGATACTATAAAAAGTGCATATTCAGCATTTACTTTTTCAGTTTTAATTAATTGAACAACCTCTTCTTTAATAGTAGGATCATTTGCAATATCTTGATGTGCATCAAAAATTGCAGCCTTTTCTTCTCCTAATTTTTCTAAAGTAATTTTTTGAATTTTTTTTAAATCAGTAATTGTTTGATTAATTGCTTGTTCTAATTTGACAATTTGTTGATCAACATCATCAATTAATTGCTTTTGAACATCAAGTTTAATTTCTTTAATAACAAGAGCTTTTGCTAAAGAAATACCATCACTTGCTGCAATTCCTTTAATTTGTTTTGACATGTTTTTATCCTTACTATAAAATAAATAACTATTATTAATTTTAATCTACTAAGATAAAAAAACAACTTTATAATCAATTTGAATTATAATAATCTATTTTTTATAAAATTCAATTTCTCTTAAAATTGTTGAAGATAAACTTCTTTTATCATAATCACTAATAAAATAAACTACTTCAATATTTGGATCTAAACTTTTAAATCCATCATAATATTTAATCTCATATTCAAAATCAGCTTGACTTCTTAAACCTCTAATTATAAAACTAGCATTTAATTCTTTTGCAATAGTAGTAGTTAGTTTATTTTCATTAATAATAATTTCGACATTACTAAAATCTTTTATAAAATTTTTAATATTTTCAACTCTACTTTGTAAATCTGGATCAAGTGATTTATTTACGTTTTTACTAACAACAACATATACTTTATCAAATAATAAAATAGCTTTTTTTAAAATATTTAAATGTCCTTTGTGAAAAGGATTAAAGCTTCCTGGATAAATTGCTGTTTTCATATTTTCTTTCTAATTAAAAATATTATCAAATAATTTAGTAGATTTTAAACCATCACTAAAACCATCTGGATATAATTTCTGAAGATTTTCTCTAAATGATGATTTTTGATATTTATATCTAGTTTTATCAGTTCCATCAATTAAGTTATAAGCATAAATAATATTATCTCCGATTTTTATGTTATCTGATTGTAAAAACGGAGCTATTGTTGCATGCTGAAGTAAATCTCCAAACTCAACATTTGATCTAACATTATTATATATACCTATCATTTGACCAAATTCATTATAAGCTAGTGAGCCTGAAGCTCCATAATATAATGAAGAAAAATTAACATTATATTGATACCCATAAAAAGTTGCAAAAACTCTGTGTCAATAATTGTCTCTAATACCAAAATTAGACACAAATCCTATGCTTGTTTCAAATTCGTTAGGATAAGCAAATGTTTCTTTATTTGTTTTAGAAGTTCTAGAATAAATCGTTAATTTATCTAAGTTTCTTTCAACTGGATTGTTTTGCATTCAATAACTTTTATTATATTGATTTGTAGAATAACCAGCTATATAAATGTCTTTTGCATTATATAAATTTTTATCTGATTTATCTTTTCTAAAAAGTGCTGAAGTATAATCTGTTGTTTGCAAATGTTTAGAAATTTCTTTATTCTGATTTGGTAAATTATCAGTGTTTTCTAGTCTTTTTAAATATCTGTTTAACCCATCAACAGCATTTTCAACTCATAATTTTAATGTATGATCAGCCTTAGACAAATCAATATCAATTTCAAAAACAGCAAAATCAACCATAATTGGTGCTTTTTTAGTTTTTAAAAAGTCGTCTCAAGCAATTTTTTCATCCTCATTAAGACTATCTTTTTTATTAGTATCATAATAACTAATAGCTGATTCATAAATTGTTTTATCATATTTACTAGTTGCATAATTATTCATAAAATCAACTGCACCAAAGACAAGTTTTGGTTCTGAAATTGCACTAGATAAAGTATGACTACTTAATTGACTTCCAGGATCATTTTTAATATACTCATTAAATTCTGAACTACTTAAATAGTAATTTGCAGTTCAATTATTTGTTTGTGTTTTATTATTTTTACTACTAAAATCATTAACATTTTCAGCTTTACCTAAACCAATTCCAACAACTTTATTATTAGATGGATCATAATAATTAAATTCTTTATTTTGCTCTTCAGTTAATGAATTACTAAATTCAGATAAAACGTGTAAGTTAGTAGCTAAAAATAATTTATATTTATTTTCATTATTATATTTATGATAATCTAATAATCATCCAGTTCCTGTACCATTACTTAAAAAACCACCATTATTTAGTTTTGTTAAAAATTTAATTGAAAAAGTTCTATCATATAGTTCTTTATAAATTTCTTCTGCTGAAACTGTAGTAAATTTATTTATAAATTCTGGATAACTATGATTTGCAGGACTATAAATAGAGCCTTCTATAAACTTGTCTTCAACATTATTACTATCAGCATTTATAATCAGTTGATTATTTTGCTTATCATTAATTATTTTATTAATATGTTGATCAACTTCATTTACTAATTCATTACTTTCTAGTTCTAATAATAATTCTTTAGCCTTTTTTAAAAAACTTAAAAGATTATCACTATTAAAATCATTAGAAAAATTTTTAAGTTCAGATAAAATGTTGTTTATATTAGATAATTTATTTGAGCTTATTGATTTGCTATTAATTTCTTTTGTTTTCTTAATAATTTTATCTTTTAAATTTTTATCAATTTTAGGATTATTTTCTAAAATAGATTTAAATTCTTCTAACTGATTATTTAAATCAATTATGTCTTTTTTATTAGGTGAATTAATAGTTGGAATAAAACCAGGTTTAATTTTATTAGTATGAGTGCATGAAATAGTAACTAATGGAACTAAAATTAAACTAAGACTACTTAAATATTTTAATGATTTTTTCATTTATTACTTTCTTTTATTAATAGTAAAAACTTAGCTTTTTAAGCTAAGTTTTTTAACTATTATATCTTTTATTTAATTAAGTTTAAAGTATCTAAACAAATCATTTTTTCTTCATTTGTTCTAATAGCATAAACTGGAATTTTTGATTTTTCACTAGAAATTAATTTATAATCTGAGTATTTAGCTTGGTTTTTATCTTGATCAATTTGTAAATCTAAAAGTTTAACTTTTTTACAAATTAGATCTCTAATAACATCAGCGTTTTCACCAATTCCTGCTGTAAATACTACTGCATCAATGTTATCTAAATAATTTGCATACTTAACTATAAAATCAGCAACAATTTGAACATATTTTTCAACAGCAACAACTGCTTTTTTGTCATTTTTATCATATTGTTCTAAAACATCTCTCATGTCAGCTGAAACTTGACTTAAACCTAAAAGTCCTGATTGTTTATTTAAAGTTTGAGTAATTGTAAAGATATCTGAATTTGTTTGTTTTGCAATATATTCACAAATTGATACATCAATATCTCCACTTCTAGTTCCCATCATTAAACCAGCTAATGGAGTTAATCCCATTGAAGTATCATAAGATTTACCATCTTTAATACATGAAATACTTGCACCATTTCCTAAATGACAAACAATTAAGTTTAAATTTTCTTTTTTCTTATTTAAAATTTCAGAAGATTTATTAACTATGTATTCATAACTAATTCCATGAAATCCATATTTTCTTACACCAAATTCTTCATATCATTTATAAGGAACAGTGTATAAATAATTTACTTCTGGCATAGTTTGATGAAATGCTGTATCAAAACAAGCTACCATATTAGTATTTGGCATTAATTTTTTAACAGCTTTTATAGCAATAATTGCAGCTGGATTATGAAGTGGAGCTAATTTAACACTATCTTGAATTTTTGATAATATTTCATCAGTAATAATTGATGAGTGTGAAATTTCACCACCATGAACTACTCTAAATCCAACTCCATTAATTTCATCAATATTTGATATAATTTTTAATTCAAGTAATTTGTTTAAAATTAATTGAATAGCATGTTCATGATCTGGAAGAGGATCTTCAAATTTATATTTTTGATTATTGTGTTCAAATTTTAAAAACCCATCAATTCCGATACGTTCTGCTAGACCATCTAATATTGGTTCAATTGTTTTTGAAGTATCAAATAATTTAAATTTAATTGAACTACTTCCAGAATTAATAACTAAAATCATTTAATTTTCTCCTTAATAAGATAAGTGTAGTGTCATTATAGCTGTATTTAAAACATCTATAAATGTAGCACCTCTACTTAAATCATTAACTGGTTGATTTAATCCTAAAACAAAAGGTCCAATTGCTTCAAAACCACCCATTCTTTGAGCAATCTTATAACCAATATTTCCGGCATTTATATCTGGAAAAACAAAGATATCTGGAGTTTGTTTAGTTAATAAACAGTTTTTGAATTTTTTATCTCTAGTTTTTTTATCAAAGGCTGCATCAAATTGAATTTCACCTTCACAAACATAATCATTTTGACTAGATTTTAAAATTTCAACTGCTTTGTGAACTCTATCAACATCTTCACCTTTACCACTACCATTTGTTGAATAGCTTAATAAAGCAGCTTCAACATTTTTTACATTTAAAGTCTTTGCAAAATCAACTGCCATTTGTGTGATTTCAACTAATTGTTCGCTTGTTGGTTTAATGTTTAAAGCACAATCAGTAAAAATGTAATTTTCATCACCTTTTGACATAATAAAGATACTACTTGCAATATTATATCCAGGTTTTGTACCAATAATTTGTAAAGCTGGTCTAATTGTATCAGCTGTTGTATTGTTTAATCCAGATAACATACAATCAGCTTGATTTAATTTAACTAACATAGCTCCAACATAATTTGGTAATTGCATTACTTGATGTGCAACTTCAATAGTTGCTTTACCTTTTCTAAGTTTTACAAATTCTTCACTAAATTCTTTTGTGTCAAATTCATCTAAACAAATGGTTTTAATTGATGAATTATTTTTAATTTCACTTGGAACTTCTTTTGAAGATTTAAATAATAGAATTGGTAATCCTAATTTTTCATCAACTAAAGTTTTAGCCACAGATTGAATAATTTCAGATTCACCTTCTGGAAAAACAATAGATTTTTTTTCTGATTTTAAAACTAGTTGATTTTTAATTTCTTCTAATGTATACATATTATTCTTTCTATAAATTAATTAAAAATGAATAGCTTTTCCTGTTTCTAGAGCTTCTGCTGCTTCTCCAATTGCTTCACTCATTGTTGGGTGAGGGTGAATTGTATTAGCAATTTCAGTAATTGTTCCTTCACACTCAATAACAGCAGCAATTTCTGAAATCATTTCAGTTGCTCTATTTCCAATAATATGTGCACCTAAAATAGTTTTGTATTTAGGTTCTATAATAATTTTTACAAATCCTGAAGTATCATCATCAGCTAAAGCTTTACCAATAGCTGAAAATGGGAATTTAAAGGTTTTGTATTCAATATTTTCTTGTTTTAATTGTTGTTCAGTTTTTCCTATCATTGAAACTTCTGGATGTGTATAAATACATGATGGAATTCTGTCATAATCCATAACAATATCTTCAGCATGATCTTTATTAGCTTTTTTAGCAATTCTATTAGCAGCAACAATAGCTCCTTTAACTGCAGTATGAGCTAGCATTACTTTTCCAACAACATCACCAATTGCATAAACACCATCTAAATTAGTTTCTTGATATTCATTAACAACAATACCTTTTCTTGGAGTTAATTCTAAACCGATGTTTTCAAATCCAGTTAATGAAGTTTTACGTCCAACTGATTCTAAAACATATTCTCCCTTAACCATTTGATCTTTTCCATCGATTTGATATACTACAGCTCCATTTTTAAATTCTTTAACTGAAGCATTTGTAATAACTTCAATGTTGTATCTGTTTTTCAACTCTTTAGTCATTGCATCAATAATATCTTTATCTAGCATTTCTAAAATAGTTGGTAATCCTTGTAAAACAGTAACTTTTGTACCAAGACTAGCAAATAAACAACTAAACTCAATACCAATAACTCCTCCACCAATTACAACTAAAGTTTCAGGAATTTTTGGAATTGATAAAATTCCAGTTGAATCAATAATGATTCCATCTTTTCTTCCTTGATCAAATCCTGGAAGTGGTAAATGATTTGGTGTTGACCCAGAAGCAATAATTAAGTTATTAACACGATAATTTTTATTATTTACTGAAATTGTGTTTTTATCTAAAGCAACAGCTTCACCTTTGATTTGAGTTACTTTATTTTTATCTAGTAGATATTTAACTCCACCTGTTAATTTCTTAACAACACCATTTTTTCTTTGAATTGCTTGAGCTCAATCAATAACTACTTTTTCAGTATTTTGTAAAACAATTCCTAATTCTTTTGCTTTATGCATTATATCGTGATAAACATGAGAAGTTTTTAGTAAAGTTTTTGTAGGAATACATCCAACATTTAAACAAACTCCACCATAATATTCTTTTTCAATAATTAAAGTTTTTAGACCTAATTGAGCAGATTTAATAGCAGTAACATAACCACCAATTCCCGCACCAACTACACAAACATCAAATGTATCTTCAATTTGAACATCCACTTTTGGAGCTTCAGTTTTTGGTTTTGGTGCTCTGCTTGGTAAAACATCATTTGAAACTGGAGTAGCACCAACTACACTAGCGTTTTCTTCAACTTGTTCTGTTTTTTTAGTTTCAGCTTTTGGTTTTGGTGCTCTGCTTGGTAGAACATCGTTTGAAACTGGAGTAGCACCAACTACACTAGCATTTTCTTCAATTACTTCAACTTTAGGTTCAGTTGTAGAACTTGATGTTCCATCATCAATTTCAATAACTACATCACCAACTTTAATTTCTTGACCAGTAGAGATATTGATTATTGCTATTTTTCCAGCAACTGGAGAAGGAATTTCACTATTTACTTTATCGGTTTCAACAAAATATAAAGGTTGTCCTTCTTTAACAACATCGCCAACTTTAACTAAAACTTCAGCAACTGTTCCTTCTGTTAAACCTTCACCTATGTCAGCAAATTTTACTTTAAACATATTTTATCCCTTCACTAATTACATAAACAATAGTACTGGTTTTGATAGATAATCTTGTACTTTAATTAAAAATCTTCCAGCATCTGCCCCATCAATGATTCTGTGATCACAAGTCATTGATAATGGCATTATAAATCTTTTTTGTAATTCACCATTGATATATAAAGGAGTTTGAGACATTGTACCAACTCCTAAAATAGCTGATTCTGGTGAGTTAATAATAGGAGTAGCATAATCTAATCCTACTGAACCAAAGTTTGAAACAGTAAATGTTGCTTCAGTCATTTCAGCTCTTGTTAATTTACCATCTTTAGCTTTGTTTGCTAATTCACTAATTTTAATTGCAATTTCAAACACACTTAAATGATCAGCACCTTTAATAACTGGAACCATTAATCCGTTTGGTGTATCTACTGCAATTCCGATATTAATGTTGTGCATAAATTGGATTTTGTTATTTGCAAAATCACCTCTTACGTTAATATTTGGCATATCACGTAATGATTTAGCAACAGCTTTAATAATAAATGCTAAGTAAGTTAATTTAATTCCACTAGCTGCAGCATGATCTTTTAGTTCAGTTCTCATTTTGTGAGTTTCAGTAATGTCAGTGTTTTTCATACCAGTAAATGCAGCAATTTCAGTATGAGATTTTGTCATTGCTTTTACTGTAGCTTTTCTAACACCATTCATTGGAACTTCATCTCAAGATAAAGGTGCACTTGGTTCAACAACTTTAATTGTTGGAGTTATAGCTGGAGCTGGAGTTGGAGCTGGTTGACTAGCAACTGGAGCTGGAGTTGGAGCTGCAGCTGGTTGACTAACTGGTTGAGCTGATGAAGAATGATAATTCTTAATATCAGCAACTAAAATTCTTTGGTTTGGTCCTGTTGGAGTTACTAAAGATAAATCAACATTTAAATCAGCGGCAACTTTTCTTGCTAGAGGTGTAGCTTTAATAGTGCTTGATTTTGTAACTGTAGATGCTTGTTTTCTAACAATTAAATCATTTGAAACTGGAGTAGCACCAACTACACTAGCGTTTTCTTCAACTACTTCAACTTTAGCTTCTTGTTTAGCTTCAGCTTTTGGTTCACTAGCTACAGAAGCACCTGATCCTTCATCAATTTCCATAACTACATCACCAACTTTGATTTCTTGTCCAGCTTTAATGTTAATTACTGCAATTTTTCCAGCCACTGGAGCAGGTATTTCACTGTTTACTTTATCAGTTTCAACAAAGTATAATGATTGTCCTTCTTTAACAACATCACCAACTTTAACTAAAACTTCAGCGACTGTTCCTTCTGTTAGACCTTCACCTATGTCAGCAAATTTAACTTTGAACATATCTTTTTCCTTTCTAAATATTTATTATTTAAAATTTAAAGTCTAACAATTCTTGCATTTTGACTAGAACTTTTTTAGGGTTAACTTGGAAGTAACCTTCTCCTCTATCAAATGGAGTAATAACATCATAACCTGTACATCTTGATAAAGGCGCTTTTATGTATTCAAAACATTCTTCATTAACAGTTGTAATGATTTCAGCTGAAACTGAGAATGATTTAACAGCTTCATGAACAACTAATAATCTTCCTGTTTTTTTAACTGATTCAACTACCATTTTTTTATCTCATGGTTTAATAGAACGTAAATCAATTAAATCAATAGTTGCGTTTGGATGAGTTTCTTTTAATAACGCAATAGCTTTTTGACAATCAACAGTTTGAGCACCATAAGTAACAACAGTTAAATCATTACCTTCTTGAATTTTATAAGCTTCTCCAATTGGTACTATGTAGTGTTCATCTGGAACTTCTTGTTTAAATGCTCTATATAGTTTTGTTGGTTCAACAACAATAACTGGATCTGGTGAATCAATTGCAGCTAAAATTAGTCCTTTTGTATCATATGGAGTTGATGGACAAACAATTTGAACTCCTGGAATATGAGCAAATACTGCTTCTAAAGCTTCACTGTGGTGTTCTAAAGCACGAATACCTCCACCCATTGGTGTTCTAATAACCATTGGAGCAGTGTATTTACCACGAGTACGGTTTCTCATTCTTGAAATGTTAGTGAAAATGTTTTGTAAAGAAGCTAATCCTAAACCTTCAAATTGCATTTCTACAACTGGTTTCATACCATTCATAGCCATTCCTAAACCAACACCAGCAAACATTGCTTCACTAATAGGAGCATTAAAGCAACGATCATTTCCAAATTTTACAGCTAATCCTTGAGTAGCTCTGAAAACTCCACCTTCAGTTCCAACGTCTTCACCAAATACAATAACATTTGGGTCACGTTGTATAGCGCAATCTAAAGCATCAGTTACAGCTTTAATATTATTAATAATAGCCATTAGTGGTGTCCTCCTTCTTTAGATTCTGGGTATTTTTCAAAGAATTCTTTAGCTTCTTTGTATTGTTCTTCTAAAAAGATATCCATTTTGTCGTATTGGTATTTAAAAATATCAATTAGATCATAGTTTTTGTTTTGTTCAACTCAAGCAAATTCATCAGCAACTAATTTATCGTGTTCAGCTACTAATTTTTCTTCTTGTTCATCAGATCATACTTTTTTATCAATTAGATATTGTTTTAATCTGATTAATGGATCAAATTTAGACATTTCTTCAAATTCACCTTTTGGACGGTAAACATCTGGGTTATCTGAAGATGAGTGAGCACCTAATCTATATGTGTCACATTCAACTAAAACAGGTCCATTTCCTTTTCTTACATATTCAACAACTTCTTTAAATACACCAATACATGCTAAATAGTCGTTTCCATCAACAATAATTGAAGGAATACCAGTAGCAATTCCTTTAACAGCGAAGTTAATTGATTTAGTTTGTTCACTTCTAGCTGTTGAAATCGCTCATTTGTTGTTTTCAATAACAAATACACATGGAACTTCATGAAGTTTTGCAAAGTTCATTGCTTCATAAGTTTCACCTTCACTAGATCCACCATCTCCAGTAGTAGTTACAACAACTCCACCAGTTTTTTTGTATTTTTCAGCAAAAGCAATACCTGTAGCTTGAGAATATTGTGAACCAATAACAATGTTTGGAGGTAAACAATTTACACCTTCAGGAGCTTTACCACCTGCTTCATTACCAATTCAATATAGCATAATGTTTCTGATTAATTGACCCATTGCTAATCAACCAGCATTATTTCTATATCCACTTACAAAGTGATCTGTTTTTTTGTTTAATGCATTAATGTAAGCAACCTCACAAGCTTCTTGTCCTGTTGAAGATAAAAATGATAACAATCTTCCTTGACGTTGCATAGTGTTTTGATAAATATCTTGTCTACGAGATAAGTGCATTATTTTGTATGCTTCAAGAACTTCTTGATCAGAAATTTTTGGCATTAACTTAGGATTAATTACTTTTCCGTCTTTATCTAAAACACAAACTTTCTCATTTTTTAGAGGATCAAATTTTCCTAAATAAGTCATTTTGATTGTCCTTTCTATTATTTGTTTTGTTTTTTGTTTTAATTAATCTTTAAATAATAAGTTGGTGATATCATCACTTGTAAAATTCTTAGCAAAAATAGCTTCTAAGTCAAATTGGTTTAAGACATTTTCTATATCTTTTTTATTAAATTTAACCCCAATTAATTTTGCTTCTAATTTTTCAGTTCCTTGAGTTCCTAAAAAATCACCATAAATTTTAATGTTAGTAATAACTCCATTATCGACATCTAAGTTTAGGGTAATAAAACCTTTAGATTCAAGGTATTGTTTTTTAACTAGAGAAAATACAGTATTTTTCCCAAATGTTCAGTCTCATTGATCAAACTTAGTTTCTTTTCTTGACTGAATGTATTGTTTTTCTTGATCAGTTAATTCAATTCATTTAATTTTCTCATTTTGTACATATGAACTAACTACATCATTAATAAAAGTATTTAAATCAATATCGATATTAATATCTTTGAAAAACTCTTTTATATTTCTAACTCTGGCAGGTTTTGATCTGATTTGTTGATGTTTTAATTTTTCAGTATCAACAACTAAATATTTAGGCATTTTAGATAAATCAACATCAAATAGTAATGTACCATGAACTAGTGTTTTTTCATTAGTTTTTAATTGAGCATTTCCTGATACTTTATAACCATCAATTACCATATCATTACGCCCAGAAAACATTGCATGAATATTTTTTTGATTTAAATAAGTAATAATTGGTTGTAAGGCTTTTTGATAATCAACATCATCAGTTGAATTATCAACAATTAATGAATAACAAACATTACCTAAATCTTGATAAACAGTTCCCCCACCTGTATTTCTTTTAACAATCTTAACGTTATCTTTTTGAGCAGCCTCTAAGTTAATTTCAGCAAAAGCATTTTGATTTCTTCCAACAACTATAGTATTAGCATTTTGTCAGAAAAATACAATAGGTTCTTTAGCTTTATAATGATAAGTTAAATATTCTTCGATTGCTAAATTCATAGCAGGATCGTGATACTTAGAAATCAATAAGTTGATCATGACTATTTTTCCTTTTTAAAGTAGTTTAGTCCTAAAACTTCTAATCCTGCTAGCGAAATAAAGTTAAATGGTTTATTAAAGTGTGGTAAGAAGAAAATATCAACTAATGGTAATTCATCAATTGTTAAGTCTTTTTGAATACCTAAAGCTAGCATGTACATAACTTCTGTATGGTTCTTTTCACTAGCTACTTGAGCTCCAATAATTTTTCTTGTCTTTTTATCTCATACAACTTTAAATAGAACTTCATTTGCTGTTGACATAAATTCAGGTCTGTCTAGATCTTTAAAGTTGATAAAGTCAATGTCATATCCCATTCTTTTTGCAGCTTCAACACTGATTCCAACACTTGCCATGTGTAATCCAAATACTGAAATACCATTAGCTCCTGTAAATCCTGGAGATTTTAATCCATTTCCTTTAATTACGTTAAATGCAGCAATAACTCCAGTTCTAACAGCTGTTGTTGCTAATTGGATTGGAACGTTTTTGTTCATTGCTTTGTTATAAACTTGAGCACAGTCTCCAATTGCATAAATATCTGGATTTGTAGTTTGCATAAAGTCATTTGTTACAATAGCTTTTCTGTCATCTAAATCACAAATACCTTCTAAAATAGCTGATTGTGGTCTTACACCTACTGAAAAGATTACATAATCAACATCAATGTTTCCTTTATCAGTTACAACTTGAGTTACTTTTCCATTTTCACCTTTAAATTCAATAACTTTTGCACCTAAAGATAATTTAACTCCAGCTTTAGTCATTTTTTCTTGCATTAGATCAGTGAATTCTTGATCATAATAAACTGGCATAATTCTGTTAGCAACATCAATTAAAGTAACATCTTTTCCATATTCATTAAATGCTTCAACTAATTCAACACCAATGTATCCTGCACCAACTACAGCAATTTTTTTATAACTTTTATCTAAGTTGTGTTCTAGAATTTTTTTAGCATGGTGGTAGTTTTTACAAATTTGTACACCTTCTAAATCGATTCCTGGGATTGGTGGAATTAATGGTCAAGTTCCTGTAGCTACAATTAATTTGTCATAGTTATCTGTTTTTACTTCACCTGTTTTTAAATCTTTAACAGTAACAGTTTTTGCTTTGTCATCAACTGATAGTACTTCGTGATTCATAAACACGTTAACTCCTTCAGATCTTAAAATTTCAGGAGTTGCGTAAAATAACATATTTGGGTCTTTAACTTCACCTTTTACTCATAAAGCAATACCACATCCTAAAAATGAAATGGCATCATTTTTGTCATAAGTAGTTACTTCACAAGTAGGATCTAATCTTTTTAAAGTTCTAACAGCTGTAGTTCCAGCATGGTTAGTACCTAGTACTATAACTTTCATTATTAAAAGCCCTTTCTTTTAAAGTTTTTAGTCTTGGTTTTTTATCTCATTTTAAGAACTATTCAATACAAAATAGTCTATTGAATATTCTAATCTTATTTTAACTTATATAAAGTAAAATAATACACATAGCAAAAAATATTACTACATAAAATGTTTATTTTCTATATAAAAGTAATAAAAATTTCAAACTAGTAAATTTCTAATATATTAAAATATATCCAACTAATATATTAAACCACTAAAAACAGAAATTTAAACCAAAAACCTACTTATTTAGGCTAAAATATACAAGTTTTTTTATGTTTTTATACTAATTTTTTAACTAATTTCTAAATTTTTAACTCTAATAAACTTGTTAAATATGATATCTAATTTAATTCTAATTTTAAGTTTTTTATGATTATTATTATAAGAATGTTTTTTATTTTATAGTTATAAAAATTACTTAGATTTATAAAAACTTAACAGGTGTTTTTAACAAAAAAATAAGTTAAAAAAATAGATTGATAATAATATAAATTTAAACAAATTTTTTTAGAGTTATTTTATAAGTTTTAATAATTTATTTAACATACATTTGTTCTAGTTTTTTAAGAGTTTTTAAATACAATTACAGATTTGTTTTTAATTTAACTAATATTTATTACAAATAAAAAAAACTTGCAAAACTATTTGCAAGTTTTACTATTATTTATCTATTTTTTATCATTAATTTGTTGTTTTAACATATCAATAAATTCTTGAATTGGTACAGTAATTTGAGCATCACTTCCATATTGTCTATAAGTAATAGTGTTATTTTCAACTTCTTTATTACCTAAAACTAGTTGGTATGGAACTTTTTTAGTTTGGGCATCTCTTATTTTATAACTTAATCTTTCATCTCTTAAATCAATATGTGATCTAATAAATTCTTTTTTTAGTTTTTGATGAACTAAATTAGCATATTCTAAATTAGATTCACTAATTGGAATAATTTCAATTTGTTTTGGAGCTAATCATAAAGGTAAAACACCTTTAGTTTGTTCTAATAAAGTTGCTATAAATCTTTCATAAGTTCCAATTAATCCACGATGAATCATAATTGGACGAACTAATTTTTGATCTTTATCAATATAAGTTAAATCAAATTTATTTGGCATTAAAAAGTCAAGTTGAATAGTTGAAACTGTAATTTCATGATTTTGAGCTGTTTTTATTTGAATATCTAATTTAGGACCATAAAAAGCAGCATCTCCAATACGTTTTTCATATTTTAAACCTAAATCAATTAATACTTTTTCTAAACTAGATTCGGCTTTATCTCACATTAAATCATCTTTATAAAATTTAACTTTATCATTTGGGTCTCTTAAACTTAAACTTAAATAATCAATTTGAATATTAAATGTTTTTAAAACTTCACTAATTAATTTATAAGTTGATCTAAACTCATCTTCAATTTGATCACTTCTTACAAAAATATGTGAATCAGTTAGTTTCATTCCTCTAACTCTTTCTAATCCAGTTAATGAACCACTTGATTCAAATCTATGTTGAATAGCATGCTCACAAATTCTTAAAGGTAAATCACGATAACTTCTTTGTTCTTGTTTATAAACTGCAATGTGATGCGGACAATTCATAGGTCTTAAAATAAATTGTTCATCACTACCTTTTCCACCATTAAAAGGTTGAAACATATCTTCACCATAATGATCTCAATGACCACTAGTTTTATATAGTTCAACAGTTCCAATTGGTGGAGTTTCTACTGGAATATAATCATATTCTCATTCTTTTTGTCTTAAATATTTTTCAATTTCATTTTTAACAATAAACCCATTTGGTAATCATAAAGGTAATCCTGCTCCAACAAGTTGATCAAACCCAAAAATATTTAATGTTTTATTAATTAAACGATGATCTCTACTTCTTCTATCTTCTAAAATAGCTTTTTTATTTTTTAATTCACTACTTGAAGTTGCACATAGTCCGTGAACCCTTTGTAACATAATGTTATTTTTGTCATTTAATCAATAAGATCCAGTTAATTGTTCAATATCAATAATTTTAATAAAGTTAGAATTTAAAATTAAAGCTTTATCTATAACCATATAAAAATCATTAATACTATAAACTTTTACATAATTATATTTTTCATACATTTGTTTTGCTAAATATTTTTGATAATCATTATTTAAAATTTCTAATGCTTTGTTTAAATCATAAATATCTGATTTAATTTCTAAATTAGAAGTTAATAACTGATTAATATTAGTTTGAATATTTTTTAAATCGTCTAAAACTAATCTAGGTTCAGTATTAAATGTTGTTGAAAATTCCATTTCATCAGCATTATAAAAATTTTCTGCTTGACTAATTGGTTTTAAGTTATTAATTGCATAACTTGTAATAAAAGCTGCAGTTAAATTTAACATTAAATCATATTCTTTACTTTTATTTGTAATTAATTCTAAGTCACAATCATTTTTAATTAAATAATTAATATCAAATAATTGATCATTAATTTTAGCTCCAATTACATTTTTTAAACCTATTTCTGAACTAATATCTTTAACTGAAATTTCTTGATTATATTCTTTAATTGAACCATCTAATAATTTAATTTTCATATATCTCCTTATAAAAAAATCGCTCCCTAATTTAGGAGCGATTTAACGCGGTACCATCCTAATTATGTAAAATATTTTACTTTACACATCTTAATTTTACTTATCGCGTAATTACGTAATACTTTTAATATGGTAGTAATTTTAGCTATCCAAATTAACTTTCACCAACCGTTAACTCTCTGTACTGTCTTTACTAAAATCGTGTCCATAGTATTAATTAAATATTAAATTTATAAATTTATTTTATAGAATATTTTTTAGTTTTTTTAAATAACTTCTATTTCTTTTATAGCTGTACTTCTTACAACTAAAACTTTTTCACCAAGTTTTGCTCCTCAAGATTTAGCAATTTCTGATAATTTTTCAACATTATTATCTAAATTATCTAAAGTATCAACTTTATTCATAAAAATTGAATATCACACACCAAATGAAGTTCATAATTTCTTATCTGGACTAACTCCTAAAATTGTTACATTTGGTCTAAATTTAGAAATGGTTTTTAATAATTCACCTGTTTTTGATAAAACAATAGCATATTTATATTCACCATCTTTTGTTTTTGTAGCTAGTAGATCTGCAATTTCGGCTCTAGGTCCTGATGTTGAGTTTCTTGCATTATCTAATTGTACTTGATAGTAAATCTTGTTGTAGAATTCAACTTCTGCTCTTTTATTAATTGTTGACATTGTATGAACTGTTAAGAATGGATAATCTCCAGCAGCTGATTCACCAGATAACATTGTAGCATCAGCACCAAGTTCAGTTGCAAAATAAACATCAGTTACTTCAGCTCTAGTTGGTGATGGATTTTCTGTCATTGTTTCTAGCATTTGAGTAGCAACAATTACAATTTTTCCTTTTTCTCTACATTTTCTGATGATAATTTTTTCTCAATAAGGTACATCATAATATGGAATTTCTAATCCTAAATCACCACGTGCAATCATAATTCCATCAGATTCTTCAATAATTTCATCAATATTATCTAATCCAACTTGTGATTCTATTTTTGAAATAATTTGAATATGATTTGCGTTAGCTTTATTTAAAATTTCTTTAATTTGTCTTACATTTTCAGCTGTATTTACAAATGATGCAGCTATATAATCAACACCTTGTTCACATCCAAATAAAATATCTTTTTCATCTTTTTCAGATAAGAATGGTAATGAAAAATCAATTCCAGGTAAGTTAACGCGCTTATTAGTTTTTACAATGTGATGATTAAATGCAGTTGCTTTAATGATTTGAGGTTCAACTGAATCAACTGTTAATTCTAATTTACCATCATCAATTAAAATCATATCTCCAGGTTTTAAATCAACTGACATATCATAAGCAACAGTCATTTCACCTTGAACACATTCTTTATTTAAATAAGAATAAGTATCAGTATAAATAGTAATTGATTGACCTTTTACTATTTCTTGTTTATTATCTTTAAATTTTCCTAATCTAATTTCAGGACCTTTAGTATCTAATATTATTGAAATTGGCTTATTTAAAGCTTTAGAGATTTTTTTAGCAGCTTTAATTCTATAACCATGTTCTTCATAACTACCATGTGAAAAATTTAAACGAATAGTTGTCATTCCATTGTTAAATAATTCTTTAATAGCTTCTGCAGAGTGAGTTGAAGGACCAATTGTTGTAATTACTTTGGTTCGTTTCATTCTCTTTTGTAATGTTTCTTTAGTCATTATATCTCCTTACGTACTACTCATTTTAATTATATTTTATTAATTAATTTCAATATATTATTATTAGATGTTATTTACTAAAATATCCATTAATTTCTCTTAAATAATTAATAAAAGGTTTTTTATCTTCTTTTTTCATATTTAAAGTTGAATCAATATCTCTTGCAACTAGTTTATTATTTTCTAATCCTATAAATAGTCCACCTTTACCTTCAGCTAGTTTTTCAACAGCAAACATACCAGCTGTAAAAGCAATATATCTATCCATAGCAGTTGGTCTACCACCACGTTGAATATGTCCTAAAACAGTTGCTTTAGTTTCATAACCACTAATTTTTTGAATTTTTTCAGCAATTTCTTCAGCAGAAATTCCATATGATTTTTCTGAAACTAAAATAATTAAACTTTTTTTACCTAATAATCTAAATTGTTTTGCTTTTTGACCCATTTGCTCAATTGTTAATAGATCTTCAGCTGGAGAAAAAATTTCAGCTCCTGTAGCAACTGCTGTATAAGTTACTAAATCACCACAACCATTTCCCATAATTTCAACAACATCAGCTCTATTATGTGATTGCATTGTATCTCTAATTCTATCAACTGCTTCAACAATTGTATTTAGTGCAGTATGAAAACCAATAGTATAATCAGTTGAAGAAATATCATTATCAATAGTTCCAGGTAACCCAACACAATTAATACCCATTTCAGTTAATTTTTGAGCACCCATATAACTACCATCTCCACCAATTACAACTAAAGCTTCAATTCCAGCTTTTTTTAAATTAGCAACAGCTTTTTGTCTTACTTCTAATTCTTTAAACTCTGGTAGTCTTGCTGAACCTAAATAAGTTCCACCTCTAGAAAGAATATCTAAAGTTTTTTCAACATTTAATTTTTCAAATCAACCATTTACTAACCCTTTATATCCATCATTAATCCCATATACTTCAATTCCTTTTGAAGCTGCTGTTTTTACAACTCCAGCAATGGCGTTATTCATTCCAGGAGCATCCCCTCCAGAAGTCAAAATTCCAATTTTTTTTATCATTAAATATAAACCTCTTTCTAAAAAAACACATTAACATAAATTTAATTATATAACAAAAAAGTATACCTCTAATTGTAAAGGTATACTTTGAACCTATTTTACAGATTGCCATTGATCATTTTCGAATAAGTTAAAATAAACAAGTAATTTAGACTAATAAAAATATAAAATATTAGTATAGAAGAAAGGAGAAAACTAAATAACTGTTCAAATTTTATACTTACTTAGAAAAGCAAAATGACTTACTTTTTTTATAGACTTAAATAATAGTAAACAAATATAATTTTTTTTCAAGTAATTCTTATAAAATTTTGAATTTTTTAAAAAAGAATATTATGAAGCAAACAAAAGTTGATATTTGTATCATCGGTGGTGGAATTATTGGTGCTTCTGTTGCTAGAGAACTAGCTAAATTTGATAAAAAAATTGTAGTTTTAGAAGCAAACCCAAGACTCGCATTAGAAACAAGTAGTCATAACTCAGGATTAGTTCATGGTGGATTTGATCCAAGACCTGAAACTTTAAATGCAAAATTAAATGTTTTAGGTAAAAAACGTTATGAAGACTGAATCAAAGAAATGGATTTTCCATATCTAAGAATTGATTCAACTATAGTAGCATTTAATGATGAAGAAATGAAACATGTTCACATGCTATATGATAGAGGCTTAATTAATGGATTAGATCCAAAAGAAATGGAAATCATTGATGCAAAAGAACTTCAAAAGCGTGAACCAAATATTAGTAAACAAGCAGTTGGAGCTTTAGTATGTAATTCTTCAATAGCTATTGATCCAGTTGTACTAACTACAACACTTATGAGAAATGCTATTAAAAATGGTGTTGAACTAAAAGTTAACTCAAAAGTAGTAGATATTAAAAAAGTTGATAATATTTTTGAAATTAAGACTGCAAAAGATGAAATCATTCAAGCTGAAGTTATAGTTAATGTAGCTGGTCATTATGCAGATATTATAGCTAATATGGCTGGATATGGTGATTTTAAATTAACTACAAGAAGAGGAGAATATCGTATTTTAGATAAATCTGAAGCAGGAATTGTAAATTCTGTAGTATTTATGGTACCAACCATTCACGGAAAAGGAGTTATTGTTGCTCCAATGCTAGATGGAAGAGTGATGGTAGGACCAACTGCTTTAGATGGAGTACCAAAAGAAGAAACTTTATTAGTAACTCAACAACAATACGATAACATTGGAAAAATTGGTAAACATTTAATTCCAAATATTAATATGGATAAAACTTGTACAGTTTATGCTGGTTCAAGACCTATTGATGTTGAAACTAATGACTTTGTAATTAGACCAGCAAAAGCTGATAAGAAATTTATTAATGTTGCTGGAATGAAATCACCAGCTATTGCATCAGCTCCAGCTATTGCAGATATGGTTTGTGATTTAGTAAAAAATGCATTTGATAAATTAGATAAAAAGGCTAATTGACAACCAAAAGAAGAAGCTATTCTTCCATGAAAATAGTATAAGGAGAATAACTATGACAGATAATAAAAAATACATCTTAACACTAGATGAAGGAACAACAAGTGCAAGAGCTTTAATTACTGATAAACAAGGTAATATTATTGCTGTTGAACAATCAGAATTTACTCAATACTTCCCAAAAGAAGGATGAGTAGAACATGATGCTATTGAAATTTGAAACACTCAACGTTCTGCATTAGTACAAGTTTTAAATAAATCTGGAATTGACCCAAGTCAAATTGAAGCAATTGGAATTACTAATCAACGTGAAACTGCTGTTATTTGAAATAAAGAAACTGGATTACCAATTTATAATGCTATAGTTTGACAAGACCAAAGAACAGCAGATTATTGTCAAACATTTGATAAAGATACTTTAGAAATGGTTAAAGAAAGATCTGGATTAATTATTAATCCTTACTTTTCAGGAACTAAAGTAAAATGAATTTTAGATAATGTTCCAAATGCTAGACAACTAGCAAAAGATGGAAAACTAATGTTTGGAACAATCAACACATGATTAATTTATCGTTTAACAGGTGGAGAAGTATTTGTAACAGATCATACTAATGCACAAAGAACTTTACTATACAATATTCACACAAATGACTGAGATGATGAATTATTAAAATTATTTGATATTCCAAGAAACATCCTTCCTGAAATTAAATCATGTAGTGAAGTTTATGGTTACACATTTAAAGGACTATTTTCTAAAGGAAATGAACAAAGAATTAAAATTGCATCATCAATTGGTGATCAACAAAGTGCTTTATTTGGGCAATTATGTTTAGAAAAAGGTCAAGTAAAAGTAACTTATGGAACTGGATGCTTTATTTTAACAAATACTGGTGAAGAAATTGTTAAATCAAATCATGGTTTATTAACAACAGTTGCTTATTCATTTAAAGATAAAGTATATTATGCTTTAGAAGGTTCAGTAATGATTGCTGGGGCTGCTGTTCAATGATTAAGAGATAATCTAAGAATTGTTTATAATGCTATTGAAACAGAATGATATGCTGGTCAAGTTAAAGATGATAGAAGAGTTTATGTTGTTCCATCATTTACTGGTTTAGGTTCTCCTTATTGAGATTCATTCTCACGTGGTGCTATTTTTGGACTAGATCGTGGAACTAGACGTGAACATATTGTTAGAGCAACTCTAGAAGCTATTGCATATCAAGCAAATGATGTTGTTGATGCAATGGGAAAAGATATGAAAAAACCAATTGAAATTTTTAAAGTAGATGGTGGAGCTGCAAATAACAAATTCTTAATGCAATTCCAATCAAATATTTCTCAATCTAAAGTTATAAAACCAACAAACGTAGAAACTACTGCTATGGGAGCTGCATTTATGGCTGGATTAGCTGTTGGATATTGAGAAAATGTTGAAGAATTGAAAAAAACTTATAAAGTTCACTTTGAATTAACACCAGAACTAAGTAAACCAGAAGTTGATAAATTAATTAAAGGTTGAAAAGTAGCTGTTCAAAGAACATTTAAATGAGTAGAAGAAATTGAATAATTTATATTTTTAAAAAATTAAATAATAATGAAAGGATAACATGTTACAACAGATTATTTTAACAGAGTTATTTGGAACTGCATTATTAGTTCTTTTAGGTAACGGAATTGTAGCAAACGTTGTACTAAAAGGAACTAAAGGGCAAAATGCAGGTTGAATCTCAATAACAGCTGGTTGAGGATTTGCAGTGTTTATTGCTGCTGGAATATCAGCTGGATTAGGTGGAGTTGCTCATCTAAACCCAGCAGTAACAATTATGTTTGCAATAAAAGCAGCAAATAATACATTTGGATTTGATGCTGATGCTATAAAACAAATCTCAGGAGTTGGATTATTCTTTATTGTATTGATTGTTCAATTTATTGGAGCAATCTTAGGTTCAATTTTTGTAGATTTACTTTACTGAAAGCATATTTTAACAACTAAAACAGATGATGATTTCCAACCTAGAGTTTTAGCAATTCACTCAACTGGAGCTACTCATAAAACACCTATTTTAAACTTCTTAATGGAATTTATTGGAACTGTAGTTCTATTAGTAGGTATTTGAGGATTAACTGCTGCTAAATCTTCAGTATTTTCAGCTATTGGTCCATTAGCTGTTGGTTTATTAGTATTTGGTATTGGTCTATCATTAGGTGGAACAACTGGATATGCAATTAACCCTGCACGTGATTTAGGACCAAGATTAGTTCATACATTCTTACCTTTAAAAGATAAAGGTTCATCAGAATGATCATATGCTTGAATTCCAGGACTAGGACCAGTGGCTGCTGCTGTTGTTATTGGATTAATAGCAATGGCTGTAAAATAAAATTTTATAGTCTAATCAATTAACCAAAATAAAAGCTCATCAATTGATGAGCTTTTTTATTATCATTTTCAATCATCTAATTTAGTTGTATCACAAACTGCTACATATGGTAGGTTTCTAATTTTTTCTTGATAATCTAATCCATACCCAATAACAAAACATGGATCAATTGTAAAACAAACTCAATCAGCAACTAAATCAATTTTTCTCCCACTTGGTTTATCTAACATAGTTAGTATTTTAACACTTTTAGCACCTTTATTTAATAAATATTCTTTAACATATTTTAAAGTAAATCCAGTATCAATAATATCTTCAACAATTAAAATATCACGATCTTTTACATCAGTATTTAAATCTAAATTAATTTTTGGAGCTGAATTTGAACTAGTTGATCCATGATAAGATGACACAACCATAAAATCCATTTCCATTGTCAAATCACAAACCATACAAAAATCTGTATAAAAAGGTACACAACCTTTTAATAAACCAACAACTAATAAGCTATTGTCTTTTAAGTGTTTATCTTTATAATAACTTTCAATTTCTTTAGCAATATCTTTAGTTCTTTTTTGAATTTGTTCTCTTGTAAATAAAACTTCTTTTACTAATGGGTGTAATTTTTGCATATCTTCTATAATTTCCTACTTTCTAAATATAGTTCTAAAATCAGTTGTGCTGCTAAACTATCTTTATATTTTTTTTGTTTTTCTCTAGTCAAATTAGCTTGAATTAAAATATTTTTAGCTATTTTTGTAGTTCTTCTTTCATCAATTTTAATAATTTGATCTTTATTAAAATTTTTATACATATCTAAAAACATTTCAATAACATAATCAACCATTTCAGCACGTTCACCAATAGTATTATTCATATTTTTTGGATAACCAACTACTATAATACTTGGGTTATACTTTTTTAAATAAGTTTCTAGTTGTTTTAAACCTTGATCAAAGTTATATTCTTCAAATCTAATAGTGTCTAAACTTGAAGCAATAATTCCACTACTATAAGCTAATCCAATAGTTTTACTGCCAATATCAAGTGCAATAATACTTTGTGTCATACTAAATAAACAATTTGCCTTTCTTTTGATTAATTATTAAAATGGTTGTTAATATTGTAAATGATAATAACATAGAAAAAACAACATCAGTTAAAAAATGTTTATTTAATACAATTCTTGACATAGCTACAATTATTATTATTAATCAAGTAAAACTAATTCATAAATAAGTTTTTTTATTGATTTTATTAAACAATAATAAAACAAATAATAAAGTTGTTGCTGAATAAGTATGACCTGATGGAAATGAGTTATGTTTTCATGAAGTTCATTTAATATTTCATCAGTTTCTATATAGTTCTAAATTAGTAGGTCTTGGTCTATTAAATGTTAATTTTAAAATATTTACTAAAATCAATAAACCTATAATAGTTATTAGTACTATTATTGATTTATAAATACTTAAATCAGGATCACTAATAATTTCTTTATTTATATGAAAATAATAAATTAAACTACTAATAATTATTAAACATAATAAATTACTAATAATTGAATAAACTATACTTTGCTTTTCATATAAAAAGTTAAAGACAATAAAGACTAAAGGAATAATAAAATAAATTAAAGTTTCAATTATATTATTGATTTTTAATTTGTTTTTTAATTTTAAGCTTTTAATAAGATAAATTAAAGCAATAGTTAAAGGAATAGATGGAATAACAACACCAAGATTTGATATAAAAACAGCTAAACTTAAATTTTCTGCTCTTTTAAAACTTGCGATTTTAAAATCATACACACTTCCTAAAATAAATAAACTGATTAAAATAATAAAAACAATTCCTGAATATATATAATAATGATTAATCTTATTTTTCATGTAGTTATTTTAACAAAATAAAAAAGAGTGACTAGACTCTTTTTTAAAATTATTTAATTACTATTATTTGTTTAAATTATAAAATGCTTCTAATCCATCATATACAGCATTTTTTTCAAGTTCAGATTCAATTTGTAATAATCTATTGTATTTTGCAATTCTATCACTTCTTGACATTGATCCAGTTTTAATTTGTCCTGTGTTAAATGCAACAGCTAAATCAGCAATAGTTGTATCTTCAGTTTCACCAGATCTATGTGATACAACTGCAGTTCATCCTGCTTTTTGAGTCATAGTAATTGCTTCAACAGTTTCACTTAAAGTACCAATTTGATTTAGTTTAATTAAAGTTGAATTTGCAGCTTTTTTACTAATTCCTTGTTTAATAAATTTAGGGTTTGTTGTAAATAAGTCATCTCCAACAATTTGAACTTTATCACCAATTTTTTGAGTTAATTTAGTAAATCCTTCTCAATCAGTTTCAGCTAATCCATCTTCAATTGAAATAATTGGATAATTATCAACAAGTTTTTCTAAATATGAAATCATTTCATCTGTAGTTAATGATCATTCTTGGTTAGTTACTTTTTCAATCTTTTTGAAATGATATTTTTTATCTTCTAAATATAGTTCAGATGAAGCACAATCCATTGCGATCATAATTCCATCTTTTCCTGGTTTGTATCCTGCTTTTTTAATAGCTTCAACTAATAGATCTAAAGCGATTTCAGCTGGTGTTTTTGCTTTAAATGATTTTAAATCGTGTTTTTCATATGCTCATTCAAAGTTAGGAGCAAATCCACCTTCATCACCAACAGCAGTGATATCTTTTTTAGATTTTAATAATGATTTTAAAGCTTGAAAAGTTTCAGAAGATCATCTTAAAGCTTCACTAAATGATTTTGCCCCAACTGGCATAATCATAAATTCTTGAAAATCAATAGCTGAATCAGCATGTTCTCCACCATTAATAACATTTAACATAGGAACTGGTAGTTTTTTTGCTTGAACTCCACCTAAATATTTATATAATGGAATATCTAATTCACTAGCAGCAGCTTTTGCAACAGCTAAAGAAACAGCTAAAATTCCATTAGCTCCTAATTTAGTTTTAAATTCTGTTCCATCTAAATCTAGCATTATTCTATCTACTGTTAATTGGTCTAAAGCATCAATTCCAATTAATTTAGGAGCAATTATTTCATTAACATTTCTAACTGCTTTTAATACACCTTTACCATTATAACGAGCTTTATCTCCATCTCTTAATTCTAAAGCTTCATTAACTCCAGTTGAAGCACCAGAAGGAGCTTTAGCACAACCATATCCACCAAATTCAGTTCAAACTTCAACTTCAACTGTTGGTGTTCCTCTTGAATCTAGAATTTCACGAGCGAAAATTCTTTCTATTCTTGACATAAATATCCCTTTCTGAAAAATAATTTCTAATACAAAAGTTATTATATTACATAATAAGTACTTATTGTTGTTTTTATAGAAAATGAAAATTTGCTAATAATTAATATTTTAATAAAATATTAATTTAAAATTTTACTCTCTTTTAGATTTTAAATCAGTAGATACGATTAAGTTATAATTTAAGTTATAAGGAATTATTTTAAAGTTATGAGCAACTTTACAAAAAAACAGAAGTTAATTTTTAATATTTTATTAATAGTATTTAGTATTGTAGGTTTAATTGGTTTTATTTTTTATTTAACTAAATTTATTAATTTAGCAATTATATTTTTATCAATATCTGGAATTAGTTTTATTTTACTTATGATAATTTGATTTGTATTTGAAAAAACAAATAAAAAGGACAAATAATTGATGACTGAAAAACAAATAATAAGAACAATTAAAAAAATTAGTTTAGATACAGATCATCGTTTTTGTTTTATTGCAAATTATGTTTTAAATAATTTAGATAGTATTGAAAAAATGACTATTAACCAATTAGCAAAAGCTACATATACATCAGTTGCAACTATTAATAGATTTGTTAAATTTTTAAATTTAGATGGATATAAAGAATTAGTTCATATTATTAAATATTTTAAAAATAGTCTGCAAGGTGATCAAATTACTTACTCACTTACTAGTAATTCACTAATACTTAATGCATATAATAATATAATTTCTAGTTTAAATGAAACTTTTAAATTAACAATAGAACAACAAGATACTATTAAAAATTTAATTAGTAAAATTAAAAATGCTCTTAAAATAGCTGTTTTTGCTGTTGGTGGTACTTTTAATGTTGCTAAAGATTTTGAACAAAAGTTGTTAAGAATTGGGTTTAACATCACTGCTGTTAATGATTTTCATAATGCTTATTTATTAGCGTGTCAGTTAAATAAAAATGATTTAGCTATATTTATTTCATATTCTGGAGAAACACTTGATTTAATTAAATTAGCTCAAGTTTGCACTAAAAATAATGTTCAAATTGCTGTAGTATGTAAAGCAACTAATAATACACTTTCAAATTTATCTAATTATTTGATAAACATTAGCAGTAATGAAAAAATTGATCGTTTAGTTTCTAGTACTAGTAGGTTTTCACTACTGTTTGCTTTGGATCTTATTTATACATTTTTACTATCAACTGATTTAAAAAAATATACCAAGTTATTAGAAAAAACAATGATATCAAAATTTTAAATTTTTACATTTTTTGATATAAAATTACAACCTATATAAATAAGAAAATTTAATATCTTCTTCTTTTTTAAAATAAAATTGTATATTAACTAAAAATATACAATTTAAGAAGTGATATTAAATGATTAAAGACCCTAAAATAACTGCTAAAGAAATTTTACAAATTATAAAAATTGATAATATTAACTCTTATACTAATTGTTTAACAAGACTACGTTTAAACATTAAAGAAAATAATATTGATTTTGAAAAATTAAAATCTATACCAAATGTATTAGGTGTTATAAATGTTTCTTCTAATGAATTACAAATAGTTCTAGGACCTGGATTTGTAAATAAAGTAGCTCAAGAATTTGCACAATTACTAAAAGTAGAATCTAAAAAAGATGATGCGTTTATGTCAGCATCTGAGGTTGGAAATATAGTAAAACAAAATCTTAGAGCTAATAAAAATTGAATTCAAGATTTTTTTACTAAGTTTTCTAAAATATTTTCACCAATGATAATAGGATTTATTGGCGCTGGAATTTTATCAGGAGTTAGTGGAATAATTCAATCTGCATATAATGGAACTGTTAATTTAAAAACAGCACCAGCTATAGCTGTTTCTTGATTTAACGCCTTAAATTTAATATTAAATATTTCAAAAAATGCATTTATTATCATTGTTGGATGAAGAACTTGTGAGATTTGAGGTGGAAGTGGGGTTTTAGGAGCTATGACTGCTGCTTTATTTTCACCAGTATTTGCAAGTAACATTTTACCTATGATTGTAATTAATAATAAAGATAGTATTAATTATTTAGGAATTAATATAACAAATCCAACTACTAATTGATTAACTGTTGGTTTTAGACCAGTTATTAAAAACGGTGAAATAATTTTTTCATATCCATCAGGAAATATTTTAGGTGCTTTGTTAACTGCAACAGCATCACTATGAATAGAAAAAATAATTCGTAAATTTACACCCGGAGTACTAGATACTATATTAACACCAACATTAACGCTATTTTTACTACTTATTATTAATATCTTTTTAATAATTCCAATTTCTGGAATATCTTTTTAATAATTCCAATTTCTGGATATTTATACACTGCTGTTGCTTGATTTTTTTCAAATTTATATACCAACCCTTTTGGTGCATTTATTTTATCTGCTATTTTTTTACTATCTGTTTCTTTTGGTGTTCACCAAGGTTTTGTACCAATTTATGCTATTTTAATTGAAAAAACAGGAGTTAATGGATTATTTCCAATTTTGGCAATGGCAGGTATGGCTCAAGTTGGAACCGGTATTGCTTTGTGATTTTTAGCAAATAAAAAAAGTTTGTTACGTCGTCAAATTCAAGGAGCAATAATTCCTGCTATTTTTGGAATTGGTGAACCAATGATTTATGGAATAACTCTTCCAAGAATTAGACCATTTGTTACAGCATCAATAGCTGCAGGTTTTGGTGGTTTTTTCTTAGGTTCAATTTATTTATGAGGAAATGTTCACTTTGGTTTAAACTCAATGTTTGGTCCTAGTGGAATATTAGCAACCTTTATGATGACAACTCAAGATAAAAATATAGGACTAGGAGTTTGTATTTATTTATTAGGTTGCTTGGTCTCAGTTATTTTTGGAATATTAATAACATTATTTGGTTATTCAAAAATATCTAGAATTGGAACTGAAAAAATGAAAAATATATATAAAAAAGGTCAATATAAATTAAGTTTAAAAATATTTCTAACATTAACATTTATTACAATTATTGGTATTTTTATATATTGAATAACAAGTTATTACAAATTACCAAAACAAGAACGAATTAAGCTTGCAAATATTAAGGTTGAATAATAATGAAAAATAATAATTTATTAAATATTGAAACTGAAAATATAAATAAAAATAGCTTAGATATTGATAAAAAAAGTACATCTGAAATTATAAAAATTATTAATAATGAAGATATAAAAGTTGCTTATGCAATTAAAAAAGAATTAAATCAAATTTCAAATGTAATTGATCTAATATTTGAACGTTTTAAAAAAGGTGGAAGACTAATTTATATTGGTTCAGGAACTTCAGGAAGACTAGGAATTTTAGATGCATCAGAAATGTATCCAACATATGGTATCAATCCAAATAGAATTATTGGAATTATTGCTGGGGGAAATAAAGCGATAAAAAATCCTATTGAAGGCGCTGAAGATAATGAAAAATTAGCAATAATAGATTTAAATAAAATCAAGCTAAATTCGCTTGATACAGTTATTGGAATAGCTTCATCAGGAAAAACCCCTTATGTTCTTTCAGCACTAAAATACGCTAATAAAAAAGATGCTTTATCTGTTGGTTTATGCATGACTAAAAATTCAGAAATGACAAAAATAGCTAATCAAGTTATTAGTGTTAAAACTGGAGCTGAAATAATAACTGGTAGTACAAGAATGAAAGCAGGAACTGCTACTAAATTAATATGTAATATGATAACAACAACACTAATGATTAAATTAGGAAAGGTTTATAAAAATTTAATGATAGACTTAGTAGCAACTAATGACAAATTAAAAAAACGTGCTTTTAAGATAGTTAAACAAATAACAAACGCTAAAGATCATATAATTTATAAGGCATTAAATGAATCTAATTTTTCTTGCAAGCATGCAATTATAATGATATTAAAAAATATTTCTTATAGTGAAAGTGTTTTATTATTAGAAAATTGTGATAATTCATTAACAAAATTATTAGAAGAAAAAGTATAATACAAAAAACTGAACAACAAAACTTTATTTTGTTAGTTCAGTTTTTTATTTTATTAACTACTTAAAATTGTTCTTTAAATTCTGGAGTATTAGATTTTTATTCAGATTTTATAAAAATTAGGAAGAACTATATATTTTAGCGTTACCTTTATCTGATTGTTATGGATATTTATAAAATATATGCATTAAATATACATTTATTATTTTTTAGTATTTGATATTTGATTAAAATTAAGTATAAATTTATTCAATTAATTTAATTTCTTTTAATTTCTAGGTAATTTTCTTAATTATTAAATGTTTTTTAACATTACTTTAATTTTTATTCCTAAATTGAGGTCATAATCTTTTGTTATCTTTAAAGCCTGCTTCATTGGCAAAGCCAGTTGTAAATGGTGCTTTGATTGCTTTTCATTTACTTAAGTCTTGATTAAATGATTCTGCGTAGGCAAACATATAGTTCATATCATCTACATTATCTGTATTTCATTGAGATATATTTTGATTAAATTTTTTAGCACCAAAAAAAGTTTGAAACATATTTCTTATTCTCGATGTGTCTCAAAATTCTATTCCGCTTATATAATCATTTTCATTATCTTTAAATGCTTTTTCTAAACTAGTAACTATTCTTGGAAGAAATTTAGGGACTTTATTAATGTTAGATGGAATTTCTTTTAGTTTATAACCATTTTTTGGGTTATTTGTTTTTTCGTATCCCAGAAATAGTATTTCTTTAGAATTTTTAGGATTTACAAAATGCGGTCTGCTATCTTTTTTAACATCTTTAAGTCAATTGTAGTAAGCATAAATGAACTCTTTTTCATCTTCTGTACTAGAAAAGATATTGTCTTTAAGATCGTTTGGTGATGTTGAGCTTGAACTATTTCTATTATTGTCTTTTTGTTGATCAGTTTGATAAGTTTTATTTGTAGACTCTGATCTTTCCTGATCTTTTTTAGGAATATCTTTATTTTTAGGTTTGATAATTTTCGGCTTTTCATTATTAGTTTTACAAGATACAACTAAAACACTACTTGTAGCTATTAAACTAAAAGAAGTTAATAATGCTAAAATTTTTTTCATATTCGCACGTCTTTCTAAAAATTAATATCAAAATATATTTAACAAATCTATCTAATAAATATTAATTTTTATTTTTAAATTTAGGTAATAATTCTTTTTTACTTTCAAAACCAGAATATTTATCAAAGCTAACAGGGAATGGATCTTTTAAAACATTTCAATTACTTAGGTCTTTGTCAAAAGCACTAGCACCAAAAAACATATAATCAAAATTACTTACATTATCTGTTTTTCATCTAGTTATATCACCATTGAAATTTTTTGCACCAAAAAAAGTCTGATACATATTTTTAATATGACTAGTATCTCAGTATTCAATTCCATCTATATTAGCATTTTCATTATCTTTAAATGCACTTTCCAAACTAGTTATCTCTTTTAAAAGAAAAGAAGGAACCTTTTTTACATTTTTTGGAATTTGCTTTAATTTAAGACCATATTTTGGATTTGTAGATTTTTCATATCCTAATATTAATATTTCTGTTGGATCTTTAGGATTAATAAAATGATCTGAATTATCTTTTGTTCTCTTTTTTAATCAATTATTATACTCATTAACGTATTCTTTAAAAAATATTCTATCATCTTCAGCACTAGAAAAAATATTATATTTATTTGATGAACCTAATTCTGATTTATTTTTTAAATGATTATCTTCTGAATCTTTATTAATAGATTCTAATTTTTTTTCATCTTTTTTAGAACTATTTTCAGTTATGTTTTTTGGTTTTTCAAATAATTTTTTAATATCAACAGTTTTACAAGATACAACTAATACACTACTTGTAGCTATTAAACTAAAAGAAGTTAATAATGTTAGGACTTTTTTCATATAATCTATCCTTACTTTTAATAAATTTATATTTTATTTGCCAATTTATAAAATAAAACTAGTATGTTCTATTTTTCTTATATATTATGCTTGAAAAACTTTACATTGAAAAGTATTTTTTTACAATATTATTTAGTGTTTTTTAATTAAAAATAAATAAAAACTTAATATTTTAAACTAAAAAATAATTAATAAGAATCAATGTAATAAAATTAATATATTGCTTAAATTTAGAGGTGTTAGAATGAATAATCAAAAAATAATAAATATTGCTGTTATTGCTCACGTTGATGCTGGTAAATCTACACTTGTTGATGCTTTATTAAAGCAAAGTGGGGTTTTTAGACAAAATCAAGAAGTAATTGAACAAGTTATGGATTCAAATGATCAAGAAAGAGAAAGAGGAATTACAATTTATTCTAAAAACTGTTCTATTACTTATAAAGATTACAAAATTAATATAGTAGATACTCCAGGTCATGCTGATTTTTCTAGTGAAGTTGAAAGAATTATGAAAACAGTTGACACTGTAATTTTATTAGTTGATTCAAGCTAAGGACCAATGCCTCAAACTAGATTTGTTTTACAAAAAGCTTTAGAAATTGGATTAAACCCAATCTTATTTATTAATAAAATAGATAAAAAAGATCAAAGAAGTTTAGAAGTAGTTGAAGAAGTAATTGAACTATTTTTAGAACTAAATGCAACAGATGAACAACTTGATTTTAAAACTTTATATGGAATTGCAAAAAACGGAATTGCTCAATATAGTTTAGAAGAACAAAGTAATGATTTAACACCTTTATTTGAAACTATTATTAATCAAGTTGGATCATATCCAATTGAACTATCAAATAATGATTTAGTGATGCAAGTTTCAAGTTTAGCTTATGATAGTTTTATTGGAAGAATTGGAATTGGAAGAATTTTTGAAGGAAGCATTAAAGAAAATCAAATCGTAAGTATTGTTAAAAATGATAGAACTGTTAAGCAAGGAAAAATTGCAAAATTAATGGTTTATCAAGGATTAAATAGAGTTCAAGTTAAACAAGCATTTGCTGGAGATATTATTACATTTGCTGGAATTGAAGATATTTCAATTGGAGATACTATTAATAATTTAAATGTTATTAAACCATTAAAACCAATTCATATTGAGGAACCAACAATGTCTATGAACTTTTTAGTAAATACTTCACCATTTGCTGGAAGAGTTGGTAAATTTGTTACTTCAAGAAATATTAAAGAACGTTTAGAAAAAGAAGTTGAAGTTAATGTTGGTTTAAGAATTGAACCTTTGATTAATTCTGAAATTGAAGGATTTAAAGTTTTAGGACGTGGAGAATTACATATTTCAGTTTTAATTGAAGCAATGAGAAGAGAAGGTTTTGAATTAGCAATTTCAAAACCAGAAGTAATTTTTCAACGCAATCCAATGACTGGAGATTTATTAGAACCAATTGAAAAAGTAATTATTAATACACCAACTGAATATTCTGGAACTATTATTAACAAATTAAATCAAAGAAAAGGAATTATGTTAGATATGGATTCTGATGGTATTAGAGATAAAATTACTTATTCTATACCATTAAGAGGTTTAATTGGATTTAGATCAGAATTTACAAATGATACTCATGGTGAAGGTATTATGGTTAAAAGCAGTAGTGGATATGAACTATATAAAGGTGAAATTGTCTCAAGACAAAATGGAGTATTAGTATCAATGGCAAATGGTAAAAGTTTACCTTATGCTTTAAATAATCTTGAAGAACGTGGAATTTTATTTATAGGTCCTCAAGTTGATGTTTATGAAGGAATGATTATTGGTCAACATTCAAGAGATAATGATTTATATGTAAATCCAACAACAGCAAAAAAATTAACTAATACTAGAGCTAGTGGGACTGATGATGCTGTTAAATTAACACCAGCTAGAAAAATGAGTCTAGAAGAAGCTTTAGAATATATTTCAAATGATGAGTTAGTTGAAATTACTCCAACAGATATTAGATTAAGAAAACGTTGATTAACTCAAGCAGAACAAAAACAACACAGAAACGATAAATATTAGTTTCTAGTGTTGTTTTTTTAATTTACAAATATAAAATCCATCGGTATTTTCTTCAAAACCAAAAATTTGTTGTTCATAAAGTTTAATCATATCTTTATGCTTATTTAAAAACTTATTAATTTGATTTTGATTTTCATCTTGATTAATTGTACAAGTTGAATAAACCATTTCACCGTTGTTTTTTAAATTATAATAAGCTGATTCTAGTAATTCTTCTTGTAGATTAATAATGCTATTTACTTGGGTTTGATCAAATCTTAATTTAATTTCTGGCTTTCTTTTAAACACTCCAAACCCTGAACAAGGAGCATCTAATAAAATATAATCAAACTCTTGTTTTTGTTTAATTTTTCTAGCATCCATATTAATTACACTAATATTTAAACAATTTAAACGAGTAATATTTTCTTTAATTAATTTAATTTTTGATTCATTTATTTCATTTGCAACAATATTTCCAGTGTTTTTTAAAATCATTGATAAATGAGTAAGTTTACCACCAGGTGCACTACACATATCTAAAACTTTTGTATTTAAACTTGGATTTAAAATTTGACTAACTAAAATTGAAGCTTTATCTTGAATAGTTATAAAACCATTTTTATACAAATCAGAATTAATAATTGTTTTATTTGCAATTAAACAGTCATTAACATTAGTTTTTTCTAATAAATAAATGTCTTTATATTTATTAAAAAGTTGGTCAGATGTAATTTTTAAAGTATTTACTCTAATATATAGTTTTGGTATTTGGTGATTATTAACAACTATTTGATTAACAATTTCTTTATCATATTGTTTAATTAGCATTAAATAAAGTTCATAAGAAAAAGAGTGAAGTATGCATAATTCCAAGTCTTTATTATCTAAATTAATTTCTAAATATTTATCTTTAAATCTTAAAAACTTATTTAAAATAGCATTAATAAAATTAGCTTGTTTTTGACTAGTAGTTTTTATTAAATTTACACTTTCATTAACAATAGCATAATTTGGAATACTATTTAAATAAATCATTTGATATAAACTAATTAATAAAATAATTTGCAAATCAATTGAAGTTTTTTTAACATCAATCAATTTAGCTAATAAATAATCTAAATGAATTTTATTACTAATAACTCCATGCACTAAATTAAATACAAAATCTTTATCTTGCTGATTTAAATTTTTTTTACTAATTTTATTTAATAAAACATTTGAATAAGCTTTATTAACAAAAACTTTTTTTAAAATATCAAAAGCAATAGATCTAGAATTCATCGTTATTATAATGTTTTTGTTCAACACTAAAGAAATTAATTTTAAACATTAATTTTTGAATTTTAAAATCAACAAAATCTTTATCTAGTAATTTAGAAAAATCACCATGTCCTAAAACTTTATGATATACCTTTTTAGTTAATAATTTAATTAAATAAGTTTCAGCATCAAAGTTTTTAGCTTTATTTTTTTCTTCTTCATTTTTAGCTAATAATTTAACATTAGTTTCTCAATTATTAACAAAATACATATATTTTTCTTTAACAATTTGTTCAACAATTTGTTCTAATCTTTCATATACAGTTGGAGTTTTTATATCAGTTAAACCTTCTAAATGTAAAACATCAGTAATTTTAGCAACAGCATTAGCTACATTATCATTTTCAATTACATACTGATAATTGTGTTTTAAAGGAATTTCTAATAAAGCTTTATCTAGTCGTGCTTTTATTTTTTCTTCATCTTCAGTTTGTCTTCCTCTAATTCTATTAGCTAATTCAGTTAGATTTGGAGGCATTAAAAAAATAGATAAAACATTTGCTTCTTTATTTAAAACTTGAGTAGCCCCATCTACTTCAATTTCTAAAATAACATTATTACCCTTTTTTAATTCTTGTTCAACATATTTTCTAGGAGTACCATAAGAATTACCAACAAAATGTGCATACTCAATTAATTCATCATTAACAATGGCCTTTGCAAATTCTTCATTTGAAACAAAAAAATAGTTTACTCCATTAATTTCACCATTTCTAGGTTTTCTGGTTGTCATTGAAACTGAATATTTCAAACGTAGATCTGGATTTTGTAAAAGTTCTCCATTAACTGAACCTTTACCAACTCCACTTGGTCCTGAAATTATGATCATTTTACCTTTTTTCATTTTTACTTTTCCAATCTAAATATGTATAAATATTTTTTGTTATAGTCTTTAAATTTTAATAGACTTAAATCTTTAATTTTAGTTAAATCTAATTTTTGGTTTGTTTCACTAATTATAATTGCTCAATCATTTAATAAATTATTATTGATTAAAAAATCAAAAACTACATAATAATATTCTATTTGTTTAAAAGGTGGATCTAAATATACTAGATCTACTTTTTGATGTTGAATTTTTAATAAATTTAATAATTCTAAATAATCTTTTTGATATAAAACATAATCACTAGTTGGAATTTTTTTTAAATTAAAAGAAATAATCTTATTAGCATCTTTATTTAAATCATTAATAATAGCAAATTTAATTCCTCTACTTAATCCTTCAATAGATAAAGAACCAGAACCACCAAATAAATCTAAACTTGTTTTATTTTCAAAAATAAAATAATTACTAATTATATTAAACATATCTTCTTTAATTCTTGTTAAAGTTGGTCTTGTTATTGATGAGTCTAAAGTTTGTAGTTTCATCTTTTTATACTTACCAGAAATTATATGCATAATTACTCCAATCATTTATATTTAATTATAACAAATCTATTTTGCTATAATATGGATGTAATGGAGCATAAATATGGATAAAAGTTATTTGTTACAAGATCAAATTCCTTCAAATAGTTGATTAGTTAAAGATCATAAAAAAGAAATTATAAGAACAAAATCTACTAAAATTATTGACCCTACAAATTTAAGTAATGATGAAGAATTAGTATTAAAAAAACTAATTGATTTTGTTACTTTTAGTCAAGATGAAAATAATAACAATATAAATAATAAAGACTATTTACGTCCAGCTGTTGGACTAGCAGCTCCACAAATTGGTGTTAATAAAGATATGTTTTATGTAAGATTTCAACTTGATAATAATAAAATAGAACAATATGCAATGATTAATACAAAACTAATTTCAACTTCAACTCAAATTGCTTGTTTAAAAAATGGTGAGGGTTGTTTAAGTGTTGATAATGATCATCTAGGTTTTGTACCAAGACATTATAAAATTGTTGTTCAAGGTTATGATTGACTAACTAAACAATATCTAACTTTAACTTTAAGAAACTATCAAGCAATAGTTTTTCAACATGAAATGGATCATAACATTGGTGTTCTTTATTATGACCATATTAATAAAACTGACCCTTTATATAAAGATAATAGTTGAATTATTATTGAATAATTTAAAATTATTGTCTTTTACTTGCATTAAATTAGATGAATATATATAATATTAACGTTTAAGAAAGAAGCACGTGCTCACCATTAGCTATTAGTGAAATGGTAATAACTTTTTTTATTTTAGTTATATGCAAAAAATGTGCTTTCTAATTCTTTAATGGCACATTTTTTTATTTTAAGGAGAACTGGATGGAAAACAGAAACAGAAATTCAAGACCAATAAAAAATCAAGATCCTATTAATGAGTTTATAAGAGCTCACCAAGTACTAGTTATTGATGAAGACAAGCAAAATTTAGGAGTTATGTCAAAAAGACAAGCTTTAGAAATAGCAAGATCAAAAAACTTAGACTTATATCAAGTTGGAGTACAACCTGATGGTACTGTAATTACTAGAATTGTAAATTTTGGTAAATTAAAATATGAACAACAAAAAAAATCTAAAGAAGCTAAAAAACACCAAACTAAAATTGAAAACAAAGAAATTAGAATTACAGTTAATATTGGAAAACACGATTTAGAAACAAAAGCAAGAAAAGCAAAAGAATTCTTAGAAGAAGGTAGTCGTGTTAAAGTTTCTTTGAAATTTAGAGGTAGAGAAGTTGTATATCTTGATTTAGGACAACAAACACTAAACAATTTTTTTGAACTAGTTAGTGATGTTGGTAAAATGGAAAAAGAAGCTAAGTTAAATGGTAAATTCCTAGATATGTATATTGTGCCTAAGAAAAATTAGTTAAGAACAAAGGAGATATTAGATTATGCCAAAAATGAAAACTAAAAAGTCTTTAGCTAAACGTGTTACTGTTAAATCAAATGGAACACTAAAAAGAGCTAAAGCTTATAGATCACACCGTGCAACAGGTAAAACTACTAAGCAAAAAAGACAACTAAGTAAAGCAACAATTATTAGCAAAGTAGATATGAAAAATCTAAAAGGACTTTTACAATAATAGGAAGGTAATAAGAATATGGCAAGAGTTAAATATGGAAAAGTAACTAGAGCAAGAAGAAAACGTTGAATTAAACTTGCTAAAGGTTATTTTGGAACTAAAAAATCATCATATAAAAAAGCACACGAACAAGTAATTCGTTCAATGGCTTATGCATTTATTGGTCGTAAAGAAAGAAAACGTGATTTTAGATCATTATGAATTGTTCGTATTAATGCTGCAGTTAGACCAGAAGGTTTATCATATTCAACATTTATGCACGGTTTAAAATTAGCTAACATTAATATTAATAGAAAAATGCTTTCAGAATTAGCTATTAATAATAGTGAAGAATTCAAACAAATTGTTCAACAAGCTAAAAAAGCTTTAAATAAATAATTTAATCTCTCTTTTGAGAGATTTTTTTAACTAAATCAGTATTTTATAAAGCTAAGAAAAAAGCAATTTAGCATTGATTTATACTTTAAAAATATTTATTATTTAATATTGGCAAAAACTTTTTAGGCTATCTTTTAATAGTAAAATTAATATAATGTAAAACGAAATTTAGAACAAAAAAAGGAGGACAAACATGCTAAAAATAATCGATCAACCAATTAAATTTTTGACATCTTGATTAGAAATTATGTTTGTTCTTTCTGAAATTAATGAAATTGTTTTAGAAACTGAGAGTCTCTCCCTTAAGTAGAAGTCTAACGACTTCTTTTGTTGTTAAAATTCTAATCTTTTTTACAATAAATTAAGGAGAAAAATGGAAAATAATATATTAGAGTTAAGAAACGTTACTAAAGAATATGACGGTCAAGTTGTATTAAAAGGTATCAGTTTTAATGTTAAAGAAGGTGAGTTTATCACCCTTTTAGGTCCATCTGGTTGTGGTAAAACTACAATTTTAAAAATTATTGGTGGATCACAAAAACCAAATAGTGGAGAAATTTTATTTGAAGATAAAAATTTAATTCCAATTCCAATTAATAAGCGTCAATTTAATACTATATTTCAATCATATGCTTTATTTCCACATTTAAATGTTTTTGATAATGTGGCTTTTGGTTTAACTATTAAAAAAACTAAAAAAGATATTATTGAACGTGAAGTAATGCGTCAAATTCGCCAAGTTGGTTTAGAAGGATATGAAAACAAAAAAATAGATGAACTTTCTGGTGGTCAAAAACAAAGAGTAGCAATTGCTAGAGCTTTAGTTATGAAACCAAAAGTTCTATTATTAGATGAGCCAATGGCTGCTTTAGATGTTAAATTAAGAAAAACTATGCAAGAAGAATTAAAGCGCTTACAACAAGATATTGGCATTACTTTTATAATGGTAAGTCATGATCAAGAAGAAGCTTTAAGTATGAGTGATCGTATAGTTGTTATGAACCAAGGTACAATTCAACAAATAGGAACACCTGAAGAAATTTATAATGAACCAGAAAATGCTTGAGTTGCTAACTTTATTGGTAGTTCAAATATTATTACTGATGGAATCTTTTTAGAAGATAATAAAATTAAATTTGATGGTAAAGTTTTTGAATGTATTGATACTAACTTTGGTGAAAATGAATCATCAATTGATATTATTATTAGACCTGAAGATATTATTATTAAAAACCCAAATAACGGATTTTTTAATGCAAAAGTTATTAAAACAACATTTAAAGGAATTCATTGAGAAGTAGTTGTTGAAACTAGTAAAAAAAGACAATGAATTATTCATACAATTAATGAATATGATATTGATCAACAAGTTTCAATTAAATGAAAACCAGCCAATGTTCATGTTATGTGAAAAGAGGTTGATAATTAATGGAATCTAAAAATCTAAAAGATAATAATGTAATTGAAAATAAGATTATCAATCAAGATGAATTAGAACATGTTATTGAAACTATTGAAAAACAAAAAAAACGTGAATCAGCTAGATTAAAAGTTAAAGACGTTAATCATTATTTATCAAAAACAAAACTATTTCATTTTACAAAAGACAAAGTATGACCAATTTTAGCACCATTTATTTTAGTAATGGTGATTTTAGTGATTCTTCCTTTAGTTTCAATCTTGATTTATGCTTTTATTCAACCAGCAGATGGGATTACATTATTTAAAATTTCTTTTGAAAAATTTGTAAAGTTATTTACAAGTAATGGTATTTTATATTCATTATTTTTATCTATTTTATATGCAATTGTTGCTGGAATGTTATGTGTTTTAATTGGATATCCAATTGCTTTAATGATGGCACAAATGAAATCAAAAATTCTAGCAAGAAACATGTGAGTAATTGTAACAATGCCTATGTGAATTTCTATGCTTTTAAAAGTATTAGGATTACAAACTTTATTTTACTTATTAGCTGATTTTGCAATAGGAACACCAATTGCAATTATTATTGGTATGACTTATATGTTTTTACCTTTTGCAATTGCTCCAATTTATGATTCACTAGAGTCAAGACAAACTGATTTAGAAGAAGCTGCTTTAGATTTAGGAGCTTCAAAATTTAGAACATTTTGATCTATTACTTTAAGATCATCTATGCCTGGAGTATTAACTGCTTTTAGTTTAGTTTTAGTTCAAGCTGCTACTAGTTTGATTGTTGTTCATTATATGGGTGGAGGACGAATTTATTTAGTTTCTGCTGCTATTGAATCTTATTTTTTCCAAGGAAATGACTTTGGATATGGTGCTGCTGTTTCAGTAGTTTTAGCTATTTTAGTATTTGGTTTAATGCTTGTTATGAAACTAATTAGTAATAAATTTGAAATGAAAGGAAATAAAAGAAAATGAAAAAACTCTTAAAAAGAAGTTATTTTGCTTTTGTTTTGCTATTTATTTATGCACCCATTTTAGCAATGGTAGTTTTTTCATTTAACAATGGAGATACTACTATTAAATGAACTCATGCTAGTTTTTCTTGATATGAATCATTTTTTAAAAATTCCCCTTTTATAAAATCAATTATTACTTCTTTATTTGTTGCTGTAATTTCAACAATAGTTTCACTAGTAATTGGAACTTTAGCAGCAATTGGATTAAGTAGAGTTAGTAGAGTAACTAGAAATAAATGAGTTTCAGTTGCAAATATTCCTTTAATTAATGCTGATGTAATTACAGCTGTATCATTAATGATTGTGTTTTTAATTATGGGATTAAAATTTGGGTTATTAACTTTAATTATGGCCCATATTTCATTTAATGTTCCTTATGTTTTAGTTACTATTATGCCTAGATTAAAAAAAATTGATCCAAGCTTAATTGATGCTAGTTATGATTTAGGAGCTAAAAATCATCAAGTAATGTTTAAAGTAATATTACCTATTTTAAAACCAGCAATTATTACTGCTGCCGCTATTGCTTTTGCAATGAGTTTTGATGACTTTATTATTTCTTATTTTACTGGTGGTATGCAAACTAATGTTTCAACATTTATTTATACTGCTAAAAAAACTAGACCATTTATTTTTGTTTTTGGTACTTGTTTAGTTTTAGTGATTGCTTTATCAATTATTACTTGAAATGCTATTAATTTAATTAAACAATCTCGTTTAGAAACAAAACAAAAATTAATTAATAATAATTACAAACTAAAGACAATTTCTAAATTAAATAAACAATTAGATGAGCTAAATCAAATTTTAAAAACTAAAACTATTATTAAAAAATCTCATAATCTTTCTTTATGAATTAAATACTTTATTTTAAAAACTAAACTTTATTTTTATAAGTTAAAAAGCTTAGATAAAAAGATTTCTAAACTTCAATGAAAACAATATAAATTAAAATCAAAAATTCAAAAAGAAGAAAGATATTATTCAAGATTAAAAAAATCAGAAAAAAAATTAAAACAATTAATTAAACAATTTAGTAGTGAAAAAGATGTTAAAAAAGCTGCTAAATTAAGTTTACAAATTGAAACTTTACAAGAAAAAGTAGAATTTTTAAAAGATCAAATTGAAGTAATTAAAGAACGTGAACAAACTGCTAATTTAAAAGTTAAAAAATTACAAAATAAAATTAAATTATTAAAACAAGATCTATCTGAAGAAGTTAATCCTTCAAAAAAAACTATTAATTGATACAATAAAAAAATTAAATATTTTGAAGAATGAATTATTGAACTTGAAGAAGGTAAAGATTATTACAAACTAAAATTAGTTGTTGAAAAATTAAAAGATTTAAAAAATATTAAAAATAATAAAATTAGTGATTTAACTGATCAATTAAATGAATTAATCAATAGAATTTATGTTCCAGTTTTAATTACTAAAGATATTGATTTAAAAATTCAAAATACAACTGATATTGAATTATTAAATAATTTAAATCATAAAAGAGAAGTAATTATTGATAAATTTACTAAACTTTATAATCAAAAAATTGATAAAACCACACTTTTAATTCAAAAAGTAAATCAAAAGACTGATAAGTTAAAAACTAGATTACTACCAAGTAGTGATGAAAATGCTTCTCATTTTAAATCATTTATATCAAGATCTTGAAAAGCTATTTTAATTACATTTATTGGAATTGGAGCTTTTAGTGGATTAACTGCTGCTTATGTTTTAAATAATATTTATGATTTAGTTGTTGCTAATTGAGGAGAATATATTGATCCCTCATTAATTGGTGAATTTGAACAACAAGCAAGTCAAAAACATAACAGAAGAATTAGAATTAATTATCAAATTTATAATTCAAATGAAATTTTATACAATAAACTTCATACAGTTGATTATGATATTATGATCCCAAGTGATTATATGGTTCAAAGACTAGCTTCAGAAAACTATTTGCAAAAAATAGATTATAGTAAGTTAAATATTTGAGGCGAATTTAACGGACATAATTTTAACAAAGATATTAAATCTAAAGATTTTGAAAAACTAAAAGTAAATAAAAGTTTATTAGAATTAATGGCTAAATCTCCTATTCATTTAGAAGATGAAACAAAAGAAGTAATAACTAAGAATCCTAATGGTACATATTTGAGTACTAATTCTATTCTTGATTATTCAATTCCATACTTATGAGGAGATCTTGTAATTGTTGTTAACCCAACACAAGAAAATATTAAATTTTTAGAAGATAATCAAATTAAATTTAAAAATCAAAAAGATGATGAAAATAATAGTGAAAATAAAGTAGAAATTGAAAACTCTACATTATCTTGAGACATTTTATGAAAAGCTGCTGCTGCTGGTAAAAAAGTAGCTTTAAATAACGATCCTAAAAATGTATTTATGTTAGGTTCTCAAAAACTTTATCAAAAAGTTAACTTAACTAAAAAATCAGAAATTGATGAAGTTGGTAAAGAATTATCTAAATTATTATCAAATAGTGGTGTTTCATTGCATAGTGATGATCTAATTAGTTTAGTAGTTAGAGAAAAATTCGACTTTGCTGTTATGTATAATGGTGATGCTGCTTATGCTAATTATGTTCATAATGAAGGTGATGAAGATTATGAAAAAGCAGGTAATAGTATCAATTTCATTTATGGAAGACCAAATAAGAAAAATGAAAAAAATAATAGACATGAATCAACTAATGTCTTTTCAGATAATATAGTTCTTTATAAAGATGCTCAAAATCTTGACTTAGCATATGAATTTATTAATTTCTTATATGAAAATTCAACAAAAATATCTGATTATGTTGGTGTAACTTCACCATTAGATTCAGCAATTGAAGAAATGACTGCTGCTTCTAAAGGAGAAAATGGAGAAGATGAAGGTGGAACATATCAAGATTTTAAAAATATCTATGATCCAATAACTCATCAAAATAATGGTAGCAAGTATGAGACTAATAACGAACAATTATCATTTACATACAATGGTAAAATTGATGAATATCTAGTTAATAGTTTTAATAATTTACTAGCTAATAAATAGAAAATACCTTGGAAAATTCCAAGGTTTTTTTATACACTTTTTAAAAAAAATAAGACATAGATTAGATGAACTATTTATAAATTTTTAAAGTGCTTATACCTAGCTGACACATACCTTACTTAAAATTAGCAAGAAACTAAATAATCTAAATATATTCTTTAAGTTTATCAGCTCTATAAAAATATTCTATAAATATTTGACAAAATAAAAAGCCAGAGGTGCGTACACTTATCTGGCGATAGTTTGGCCGGGGTGACGTACACTTTACCGACATGATCCTTATTCATATAATAGCATATTACTTTTATATATAAATGTTTTTTTATTATTTTGTAAATTTATTAATTATAGTTGATAAAAACTTTCTAATTTTATTCCCATTTCCTTTAATATATCACCAAATTTAATAGTTTTAAATCTATTTTGAAATTTAGTAAAAATCTCTAATAAATCTTTTTTTAGTAGGGCAAAACTTTTTTCTATTAAAACTACTTTTAAAAACAAGACAACAGATATGAGTTTAGAACCATCATAGTCACTATATTCTAGTAACTTTGAAATGTCTTTTGTTTTTACCCTATCAAATTGAGCGTTATACATTCTTTCTTCATGCGCACAAATATTTCTTGCTAAATTTAATATTTTTAATCCAGACAAAAAGGTTTCACTTCTAAATTTAGTTGGAATAACTTTCTTATTATTTTGATTCAAAAATCTCATTACATAAAAAAGTATAATTTGATTTCTATCTTCATCTTTTAGAATTTTAAACATAAATGACATATTACCAAAAGACATAATATTAACTGCAACTCATAAAGGGATATGACCATAATTTTCTATGTAATGCCTAATATAGTTAGATTTTTCACTTTTTGAAACTATTATATTATTAATAGAAGATATAAAATTTAAAACTTCTACATAGTTATCTTTATAATTTTCTGGATACAAATATGAATCTATTCTATTATCTTTGTTATATTTTTTACTAAAATTATATGCAATTGTAGTTTTAAAGTCTCTTTCAAAAATTAATATGTATTTTAATAAAATAGATCTTAATTCTCTATCAAATAAAAATAGTGAATATAGTTCATCAAAAGTTGTATTTTCTACAAATACATCTTCTTTACCATTTAAAGTATTTTTAATAAGTCTTTATAACCATTAACGATATTATAATAATTTTCTTGTTTTAATATTTCTATTGCTTTTTGTTCATCTTTAATTATTAATCCACGAGATTTTAAAATTTCAATTTGTTCTCCAAAAGTTTTAAATTCTTTTGATCTTTTCATATTCATCTTCTTTCTGTTATAACTAGATTTTTATAAATATAACTTCTCTTTATTTACTATATTAGAGAAACATAAAAAAACAATTTCTTTTTTTAGAAATTGTTTTAACTAAATATTTTATTAAATTATTTTTTTATCCTAATCAAGGTTCAAATAATATTAAACAAAATATAATATTTGCAAATATTAACCCAAAAATAGGAACTTTCTTAAGATATAAAAATAAACTTATAATAATTCCAATTGGAACATAACAATATAATGCAATTAGTCTTCAACCTGTAAAAAACTTCATACTATAGCTTGGTTTATTTGGATCTATAAACTTTCAATATTCACTAACTGATTCATTAAATACAAAGTATGGAAACATACAACTTATAAATATTTCAATAGCTAAAGCAATAATAATTCCAGCAACAACAGGATTCATAATATCAATTAATTTTTTAAAAAATGTTGATTGATGAAATTTTTGAGAATATTTTATAGCAATCATCATCATAAAAATAGCAGGTAAAACGAATGCTAAATAAGTAAAAATCATTGCAACAAATCCTCATCATTGACCTTGAGCAATCATATATCCAGTAATTGCTGCAAACTTTGGACTTAAAATTCCTGGTGTTGAATTTGATACAGCAAAAACTGTATTTATAAATTCTTCAGAAATTTCAATTTTAAATCAACTATTTAATGATTTTCATAATCACACAAATATTGGCATAAAAACTTGACCACCACCAAATACTGATAATGAAACAAATACTAATAAAACTAATGTAACTAAAAAAGCAATAAAACTTAACATTATTTCATTCCTTTCTTAATTTCATTTGATTCGATCTTTTTTGATTTTTTACTTCTAATTATAAAAATAGTTGAATAAATTGCTATTACTAAAATCATTACTAAAACTGGAACATTATAAGGCGTTGGAACAAATAAAGAAAATAATAAGGTAGTAAAAAATAATACTAATCACAAACTTAATTTCATTACTTTTTTTCCTTTTTTAAAATAGTTATAACCAAATCCTAATAACGCTCCTGTAATTGCTATTAATACACCAAGCTGAACAACTACTAAATATTGAGTAGGTATTTTATTAAAAGCAAAAATTAAACCTACAGCAAAAAAAGTATGTGGCATTGAAGCTAAACTAACAACTAAATAAGCTTTAAATTTAGATAAAGATTTAAAAGCAATATATGCTGTTGTTTGAATAGCAGCTGGTCCTGGTAACATATTTGTTAAGACCACATTTTGATGAAATTCATCTTCATCTAATCATTTTACTTATCAACAGCATATCTTTTAATCACTGGCATAATTGCATTTCCACCACCAAAACCAACAAAAGTAATTAATAATATAAATAGAAAAATATTTCAAAATGTTGGTGGTTTTGTATATTCTTTTTTATTCATAAAAATCCTATATTTTGTCTTATCTAATTAAATATTATAAAAATATAATATTAAATTGTTAAAAACATCTTACTTAGTAAGTTAATATGAATTTTAAAATCGTTTTTAAAAACTCATAAGAAAAAAATGTGTAAATGCACAGAAATTCCTTGTACTAATTGAGGCATTATCTTATTTTAAGAGTTTTTCATAAGGAAAAAGTGTGTAAATGCACAGAAATTCCTTATAGTATAAAGTCCTTATTCTACTTTTTAGTATAATAATAAGGAAAAAGTGTGTAAATACACAGAAATTCCTTGAGGTGTTTATGATAATAAATAGAGACTTTTACTTAAATCAGTTGATAAATAAAATGAACAACAACAAAATAAAAATAATTACTGGAATTAGAAGATGTGGTAAGTCATTTTTATTATTTAATTTATTTTACAAATATTTAATTTCTATAAATATCCCATCTGATCAAATTATAAAAATATCTCTAGATGGTTATGATAATAGAATGTATAGAACACCTACTAATTTAAATAACTTTATAAAAAGTAAAATAACAAATAAAAATAAAAAATATTATTTATTAATTGATGAAATTCAATATTGTGAACCAGAAATAAATGAGTTTGCTCCAAATACAGAAAAAATTACTTTTGTAGATGTTCTTTTAAGTTTTTATAATAATCCAAATCTTGATGTTTATGTAACTGGAAGTAATTCAAAAATGCTATCTACAGATATACTTACTCAATTTAGAGGTAGGGGTGATGAAATATCTTTAAATACTTTATCTTTTTTTGAAATATATGAACTATTTGAAAACAAAGACAAGGCATTAAAACACTATATGTTATATGGTGGGTTACCAGCTATTTATAATCTAAAAACAGATGAAGAAAAACAAAAGTATTTAAAAAATACATTTGATGAAACATATATTAAAGATATATTAGAAAGAAATTCTCTTACTAGTGAAACTGGTGAAATTCTAGATACTTTGTTAAATTTTATCTCTTCAGCAATTGGATCATTAACAAATCCCTTAAGACTTGCAAATCGTTTTATGTCTGAAAAAAATATTAAAATCAATTCTACAACCATATCAAAATATTTAAATATCTTTAAAGAATCTTTTTTAATTAGAAGCTCTATTAGATATGATGTAAAAGGTAACAAATATTTTAACACACCTTTAAAATATTATTTTACTGATATTGGTTTAAGAAATGCAAAACTAAGCTTTAGACAATATGAAGAAAACCACATTATGGAAAATATTATTTATAACGAACTTTATAGAAGAGATTTTAATATTGATATAGGAATTGTTGAAATACAACAAAATAAAAATAATAAAAGAACAAGAACAACACTAGAAATAGATTTTATAGCAAGTAAAAATCATCAAAAATATTATATTCAATCAGCATATAGTATTTGAGATTCTAAAAAAAAAGAACAAGAAACAAGACCACTAAATAATGTAAATGATAGTTTTAAAAAAATTGTTGTTGTATATGAAGATATAATTCCATGACATGATAATGATGGTATTTATTATGTTGGTTTAAAAGAATTTTTATTAGATGAATCTATTTTAAATAATTAAAAAAGCTTTTTAATATTGATTTTAACAATAATATTAAACTTTATAATACTGATTAAATTTCTTTATAATTAATGTTAAGGTCAAATCATTTTTAAAATAGATAGGAGAATATATGCTTAAATTTAATGATAAAAAAGAAGAATTAACTTTAGTTTGTTTAACTGATGTTAAAAATAAAAAGTATGTAGTAGATACTGATTTATCAACTTCATTTATTAGTGAAGAAAAAACTATTTATATGCTAATTAAAAAAGATCAAAAAGATTTATTTAGAAAACTAAAAATTGCTTTTAAAAATTTTGTTTTAGAAAATAAATACAATATTAATATCGATGTTGATTCATTTTTTAATTTATTAAATGAATGTGATTGTAAAGAAAAATTAATTAATACAATTTATGAAACAATTGCTTTTGAAACATATGATCAAATTAGTTATAAAAAAGATACTAAACCAAATGAAGTAGTATATAACTTATTAACTAGTTTTGATGTTAAAGAATTAGAACAAAAAGAAGCTATTAAAATGGAGTTTGTAAACTTTGCAAGAATGCTACAAGACACTCCACCAAACATTGCAACAAGTGAATATTTAGCTGAAAAAGTAGTTCAAAAAGCAAAAGAAATTGAAGGACTAAAGGTTACTGTTTTATGTAAAAAAGAAGCTACTAAATTAGGAATGAACTTATTTTTAGCAGTTAATGCAGGCTCACCATATGAACCACAAGCTGTAGTTTTAGAATATGTTGGTGATGAAAATGAACCAAAAAAAGCTCTTGTTGGAAAAGGAATTACTTTTGATAGTGGAGGTTATAATTTAAAGCCAGCTAAATATTTAGAAGGTATGAAATTTGATATGTCTGGAGCTGCTATTATGCTATCAACTGTTATGGCATTAGCTAAAATGAAAGCTAAAGTTAATGTTGTTGGTATTGGTATGTTTACAGATAATAGAATTGGATCAACTGCTACTTTACCTCAATCAGTTGTTAAATCTATGAACGGATTAACAGTTGAAATTGATGATACTGATGCTGAAGGAAGATTAGTATTAGCTGATGGAATTACTTATGTAATTAGAGAAAAACAAGCAACTGAAATTTGAGAAGCTTCAACTTTAACTGGATCTGTTGTTTCAGCTTTAGGAAGTTATGCTACTGGAGTATTTACTCATTGTGATAAAAGATGAGAATTAGTTGAAAGCGTTTCAAAATTTAGTGGTGAAAGAATGTGAAGATTACCACTATATGAAGAACATCTAGAAGAAGTTAGAAATGATGCAATTAATGCTGATATTACAAATGCTACAAAAAACTATGAAGCAGAAAGTTCAAAAGCAGCTAGTTTTTTAAATGAATTTAGAGAAGATAAACCTTATGTTCATTTTGATATTGCTGGAACTGATAGTATTAAAGGTAGAGGTCAAGGAGTTTTAGTTAGAACTCTATTTGAAATATTTAATAAATAAATTAAGGAAAATATTATGAAATTAAAAAACTGAACATTTTATAAAGCAAAACAATTTGTAAAACTAAATGAATCTAATGAAATTTTAAAAGATCTAGCTGTTTTAGTTTTAAGACCAGATATTAATAAAGAAAAAACACTTTTAGCTATTGGTTTAGATAAAAAAGTAGTTAATTCACTAATTATTGATTTACAAAATAAAGCATTTGAAGAAAATGAATTATTTGAAATTTTTAAAGAAAATATTGGATTTGTTTCAACTGAAGAAATTAGTGAAATTGATGCTAAAGGTTTAAATTTATCAACTCCAATTCATCCAGATAACATTAAATCAATTATTAAAATTTATAACTTATTTTTAAATATTGAACCAATTGAATTTGATACTAAAGATTATCAAGATTTAGAAACTATTCAAAACCAAGAAGATGTTTTTACTAATGTTGATTTTGAAAACATTCCACTACCTGCTTTATTACAAACTTTAAATGTTGGTATGGAAAATTATAAGCAAAGAGTTGAAGAAATTTTTGAATTAGATGGAAAAGAATCTATAAATAAAAAATTAGAACTAGTTAATATTCAATCTAATTTAATTGCTTTTTTTGATCAGGCATTAAGAAAAATGGATGAAATTATTACTAAACTAAGTGAACAAAATGCTGAATTAATTAAAAAACTAGAAAGTCAGGAAAAATAATGAAAAGACCTGAAGCTTTAAAAGAATATAAATGAGATTTTGATTATTTGTATAAAAATCAAGATGAATGAAAAAAAGATTTAAATTATTTAGTTGAGATTTCTAAAGAATTTAAAAATTTTAAAAATAAATTACATGAAAAAGAAACTTTTTTAAAATGTTTAGATTTAGAAGAAAAAGTTGATTTTATTACAAACAAGCTTTCAACTTATACAAGAATGGGAGACACTAATCAAGCTGATGAAGTTTATAGAACTTTAGAGGCTTTATTAATGAATGTCTTACAAGATATTGAAATCGAAACTTCTTTTATTTCACCAGAAACTAAAAAAATTGGTTTTGAAACTATTTCTAAATGATTAAAAGAAACTAAAGATTATCAAAGATATTTATATGGTTATAAAAAATTCTTTGAACAAGCAAAACACATTTTAAGTGAACATGATGAAGAATTATTATCAAAAATATCTAAAGGTTATACTGCAATTTCAGGAATGTATGACACTTTAGCTTATGCTGATAGACAAGAAGAAACAATTAATTATAAAGGTGTTGATCAAGTTCTAACTAATTCTTTATTTTTAGAAATTCTACAAGATTCAGATCCAATTAAAGATCAAGACTTAAGACTAAAAGCAAGTGAAATCTTTTCAAAAAACTTCAGTTTAAAAAAACATAGTTTTGCTTTAATTTATGAAGGAATTTTACAATCAGATCATGAAGATACTAAATTAAGAAATTATGATTCAAGTCTACAAGCTAGTTTAAGCTCTGATTCAGTTCCTGTTGATATTTATTTAAAACTTTTAGAAGTTGGTAAAAAATATATTAAACCTTTAGAAGATTTTTTATTACTAACTAAAAAACATTTTAAATTAGATAAATTTTATCCAAGTGATAGACAATTAAAACTTGTTAAAGAATATAATCAAACATTTACAGTTGAACAAGCAAAAGAACATATTAAAAAAGCATTAAGTATATTAGGTGAAGAATATTTAAAAAATCTAGAAATTGCTTGAGGACCAAACAAAATCGATTATTATGAAGATACTAATAAAAGAGATGGTGCTTATTCAACTGGTGGACATGGTGTTGATCCAATTATTTTAATGAACTGAGATGATAAATTAAATTCAGTTAACACTTTAGCTCATGAATGTGGGCACTCTGTTCACACTTTATTTTCAGAACAAAACCAAGTTTATCCACTAAGTCAATATCCAATTATTCTAGCTGAAGTAGCTTCAACTATTAATGAACACTTATTATTTGATTATATGTATAAAAACACTAAGTCAAAAGAAGAAAAAATTTACTTATTACAAGAAAGAATCTTTAATTTAGTTTCAACATTTTATAGACAAATTCAATTTGCTGATTTTGAATATAGAGCAAGCCAACTAGTAAGTAAGCAAACTCCTTTAACTAGTGAAGTTTTAAATAATTTATTTAAAGAAGTTGAAACTGATTATGGTTATAAAGTATTTGACAAATTAGATGATAATATCAAATCAGGTTATGGATGACCTAGAATTAGTCATTTTTTCCACTCACCATTTTATGTTTATAAATATGCAATTGATGTAACTGCTAGTTATAAATTATATGATGATATTAAAAAAGGAAACATTCAAACTACACTTGACTTTTTAAAAGCAGGTGGACATAAAGAACCTTTAGAAATTATGTTAGATGCTGGTATTGATTTTAATAAAGAACAAACTTATTTACCTTTAATTAATGGAATATCAGAACATATTAAAGAATTAGAAGAATTATTAAAAGAATAATAAAAAATCTCGGGTTTCCGAGATTTTTTTATAAATACTTAATATAAGAAGTTTCAAAGTGATCTATATTAATTGTGTGTTGAGTAATTTCAACTATATTATCGTCTTTATCATATAAGATTGAATATCGGCAAATTACATAATCTTGGTGATTATCAACTAAAAGATTTCTAGTCATTTGATCTTTTAGTTTTGATTCTAATACACAAGTTAATTTGAAAGGTTCAATATTATTTTGTTCTAGATATTCAATTAATGAACTTCTAATTTTTTCACTATCAATTTCATTTTCAAATAAATTTTTATTTATAAATGATTTTGCATATCTTACTGGTAGATCATTTACATAAAATACTTTAATATATGAAAAATAATCATCTGGATTAATATCAAGATTTAAATGTAATTTATGAATAATAGTGATTAAATTACTAGTATCTAATTCAGTTTCAATAATCACTTCTTGTTTGTTAGATAATAATTGATTTCTAATTGATTTAATTCTGTTAAAAGAAAAATCAGGATTAATAAAATAACCAGCACCTTTAGATGATTTAATTAAACCTTTAGTTTTTAAATCAGAAAATGCACTTCTAACAGTACCTCTACTTACTTTAAATTTAGTTACTAAAAAATATTCACTTGGTAAAGGAGTTTTTAAATCAACTTTTTTATGTTCTATTAGATCTAATAAGTAGTTAACAATTTTTTGACGTTCTGTGATTTCTTTATTTTTCTTGTCTTGCATATTAATTATTATAAATCTTTATTTATTCAACAACGATTGTTTGTCAAGGTTTTAAAGTATTTTGTTTAAAATCTACTTGAGTATTTAAAATAATTTTATTATAATCATTTATTAAATGACTTATATCTACTTGTTCATCACTTCAATTAGCAATTATTTTAATTGATTTATTTTGATCAATTCTAGTGTATGCAAATAACTTATCATTATTTGGATCTAATAATTCAAATTTAGCATCAATAATTAATTGAGAATAACTACTTTCTTCTCTAAATTTAATTAATTTTTTTAAATAATGATAAACACCATCAGGATTTTTTAGATCATTTTTAGCATTAATTTCTTTATAATTATCGTTTATATCAATTCAAGGTTGATGATTACTAAATCCAGCATATAAACTATCATCTCATTGATATGGAGTTCTAGCATGATCTCTACTATTTACTAAAATTCCATCAATAAATTCATCATAAGTTAAAACTTGTTTTTCTAAAACTTCACTTTGATAAGTATTTTTAATCTCAACATCTTTATACTTATTTAAATCTGTTCATTTAACATTAGTCATTCCAATTTCATCACCTTGGTGAATAAAAGGAGTACCTTGCATTAAAAAGAAAGTTGTTAGTAAAGTTTTTGCTGAATCAATTCGATATTTATGATCATTTCCATATCTTGACACCATTCTTGGTAAATCATGATTTGATAAAAATAATCCAGATCATCCTTTATTATGTAAACCTTGTTGTCATTTTTGATAAATTTGTTTAAATTCTAAAAAGTCAACATCCATAGTTTTATATTTATTAATTTTGTTAAAAAAACTAGTAATTGGTTCAAAGTTAAACACCATTGAAAATTCTTCGTTTTTTTCATTTGAATATTGAATTGCGTGATCAATATCTGCTGATCAACATTCACCAACTGTTAAAAACTCATTTGAATCTCAACTGTTTTTTCTTAGATCTTGAATATATTTATGTAACATTGGACCATTAGATAAAATCTTTTGATCAATTTTTTTACCAAGTAACTCAATTACATCTAATCTAAATCCCATAATTCCAAAATCACATCATCACTTAACCATTTTTGCAATTTCTTCTCTAACCTTAGGATTTTCTCAATTTAGATCAGGTTGTTCTTTTGCAAACATATGAAAATAATATTGATTTGTAGTTTGATCATAAGTTCAAGCAGACCCACCAAAAGCTGAAGTAATATCATTAGGTTGATCTCTTCAAATATAATAATCACGATATGGATTAGTTTTTGATGATCTTGATTGTTTAAATCATTCATGTTGATCTGAAGTATGGTTTAAAACTAGATCCATAATTATGCCAATATTTAACTCATTAGCTTTATCAACAAATTTTTTAAACTTTTCTAATCCACCATAAATTTGATTAATAGATTGATAATTTGAAATATCATACCCATTATCTACAAGTGGAGAATCATAAATTGGAGTTAATCAAATAGCACCAATTCCTAGTTCTTTTAAATACTCTAATTTTTCTATAGCACCATCTAAATCACCAATTCCATCATTATTTGAATCTTTAAATGATTGAAGATACATTTCATAAACTACAGTATTTTTCCATCAGTAATTTGCCATTTTAAACCTCTATTTTAATATTTGATTCTAAAAGATATTCTTTATCAAATAAATTAATTTTTAAAGCTTGACCTTTAATTAATTGAATTTCAACTTCTGTTTTGTGATGTTTTATTTTTAATACACGGTCTCTAAAATTAATATTAAATTCATAACCATTTCATTGTTTTGGTAGTTTTGGAGAAAAACAAGGTATATTATTTCTTACTAACATTCCACCAAATCCTTCAACAATTGCTAAATAACTTCCTGTCATACTTGTAATGTGTAATCCATCATCAGTATCGTTATTATAATTATCTAAATCTAATCTAGCTGTTCTATTATAAAACTCATAAGCTTTATCCATTAAATCAATTCTTGCAGCAATTATTGAATGAACACAAGGACTTAATGAAGATTCATGAACTGTAAATTGCTCATAAAATTTAAAGTTTTTAGTAATTTGTTCTTTACTAAATTTATCTCATAAATAATAAATTCCTTGTAAGACATCAGCTTGTTTAATATAAACACTTCTTAAAATACGATCTCAACTTCAGTTTTTATTTAAAGGTCTTTCATCTTTACTTAATAAATCTTTATGTTTTAAATCTTTATCTAAAAATGTATCGTGTTGAACAAATATATCTAAGTCTTTATCATATGGTAAATATATCTTATTAATAATATCAACTCATTTATTAGTTTCATTAGTACTTAAATTTCATTTAGATTTATTTAAGTTTAATTTATCTAACATTTCTAAAGTATAACTTAATACTCATTGACACATTAAATTAGTTAATCAGTTGTTATTAACGTTATTTTCATATTCATTTGGACCAGTAACTCCATGAATAAAGTATTTATCTTTAACTGAGTGATAATGAACTCTATCAGCTCAAAATCTTGAAACTTCAACCATTACATCCATTCCAAATTCTTTAATATAATCAAAATCTCCAGTATAGTTTGTGTAATTATAAATTGCATAAACCATAGCAGCATTTCTATGAATTTCTTCAAATGTAATTTCTCATTCGTTATGACACTCAACACCATTAAAAGTTACCATTGGATATAAAGCACCTTTAAATCCTAATAACTTAGCATTTTCTATAGCTTTATTTAAATGATTATGACGATATTTTAATAGATTTCTACTAATTTTTGGATCTGAAGTTTTTAAGTATAAAGGTAAACAATAAGCTTCTGTATCTCAATAAGTAGCTCCTCCATATTTTTCACCAGTAAATCCTTTAGGACCAATATTTAAACGATCATCATTTCCATAATAAGTACAAAATAATTGAAATAAATTAAATCTAATTGCTTGTTGATCTAAATCAGATCCAATAATTTTAACATCACTAGTTAATCAACGTTTTTCTCATAAACTAGTGTGTTTTTCTTTTAATTGTTCATAGTCAAATTGATTAATTTGATTATTTATTTTAATTGCATTTTCTTTTAATTTATCTTCTGAATAGTTTAATGAATGAACTAAAGTAACCAATTTATAAAATATAAGAGTTTCATTTGCTTTTAAATCAAATTTATAAGTAGTTTTTGCATATAAATTTGATTGATCAAAACTAATATCTTTAGTTTTTAAATTATAACTATTTGTTGCATAACAAGCATAACTAAAACGTGGTATATCAAAATTATTTTCAATCATTTTTGAAACTACTAATTGAGAGTTATTTGTAGCTAAGGAATCTAAATGTGTTCAAAACTTAGCTTTATAGTTTGAATCTCTATTAATTACATCTCCATTAATATAACTAGTTAAATCTAAACTAATATCTTTATTACTTGTAATACTATATTTAATTGCAACTAATTCTTTAGTATCAATTGAAACAAATCTTTCAGTTTCAACTTTAATCTCTTTATTATTAATATTAGTTATAAATTCTCTACTTAAAATACCTTGTTTTAGATCTAATGTTCTTTTATAACTACTTGGAGTTTGTTTAAATAAGTCTAGTTCAACATTATCTATAACTACATTTAATCCTAATAAATTAACTGCATTAATTACTTTTCCAAAATAATTTGGATATCCATTTTTTCATCAACCAACTATTGTTTTATCTGGATATCATAACCCACCAACATAACATCCTTTATGAGTATCACCAGAATAAGTTTCTTCAAAGTTTCCTCTCATTCCTAAATACTCATTTCCTAAAGAAGTAATTGATTCACTTAATCTAAAATCATACCCATTATCTGGTAGTTTGTTTTCAACTAATTTTCAAGGATCAACTTCAAATAGTCTTTTTATATTAACATCTATATTTGTTTTCATATTACTCCTATTTTATTAATATTATTAATTTTATTATCAATAAAAATAGACACATTATTAGATTGTGTCTATTTTTTATAAAAGTAAATCTAATATATAGTAATTATTTAACCAATACGGTTTTCTGTAATTCCGTTAAATAAGTGATATTTATGAATTTTAATACCAACTTTATCATCAATTTTTATATTATTATCTTTTGAAGTAGTAATTACAAAGTTATTTCCTGGAGTTAGTTCACAAGTTACTTGTTTGTTCATTCCTAATAACTCTGTATTAATTACACTAGCAACTATATTTGCAGTTATATCTGTTGATTCAACTAATTGAGCATCTTCACTTCTAATACCTAAATATAATTTAGTTACTTCTTCTTTTTTAATTAGTTCTAATTCTTCATCAGATAATTCAACTTTATAATTATTGATATTTGAAATAAAGTAATTGTTTTCAAGCTTACCTTCTAAAACGTTCATTGTAGGAGTTCCAATAAACTTAGCAACAAATAAGTTATTAGGTTTATTATAAAATTCTTCTGGTTTTCCTACTTGTTGAATAACTTGGTTATTCATTAAAACAATTTTAGTAGCCATTGTCATAGCTTCTAATTGGTCATGAGTAACATAAATTGTTGTTGTTCCTAAAATTCTATGAATTGAAACTAATTCAGTTCTCATTGATTCTCTTAGTTTTGCATCTAGATTTGATAAAGGCTCATCCATTAAGAACAATTTAGGTTTTCTAACAATTGCTCTTCCTAAAGCTACACGTTGTTGTTGACCTCCAGATAATTCTTTTGGTTTTTTAAATAAATATTTTTCAATATTTAATAACTTAGCAGCTCCTCTAACTCTATGGTTGATGATTTCCTTTTTTTCTTTTTTCATTTCTAAACCAAAGGCTAAGTTCTTATAAACATTATAGTGAGGATACAAAGCATAACTTTGAAATACCATGGCAATATCACGATCTTTTGGTAAAAGGTTATTAACTTTAACTCCATCAAATAATAGATCACCTTTAGTGATTGAGTTTAATCCAGCTATGATTCTTAATAAAGTAGTTTTACCACATCCAGATGGACCTAGAATTACACAAAAGTCATTATCATTAATTGTTAAATCAATATTTTCTAATGTATAAAATGAGTTACCTTCATATTTTTTTGATATATTTCTTAATTCAACTTTCATACTAACCTTTTACTCCTCCAGATAATCCACCTGTAATATTTCCTTGTAACATAATAAATAATGTACTAATAGGAACCGCAACAAGTAATGAACCTGCTGCAAATGCTCCTTGTGCAATTTCTCCAGATCTATTTAATAAGCTGTTTAATCCAGTAGCCATTGTTCAGTCTCTTTGATTATCTAATAGTAATTGTGGTAATAAAACATCACCAAATGGTCCTATAAATGATCATAAAGCAATAACTGAAAGCATTGGTTTTGCTAGTGGGAAGATAATTTTAGTAAATACTTGTCAAATACTACATCCATCTATTTTTGCAGCATCATCAATGTCAGTTGAAATATTATCTAAATATCCTTTTAAAACAAAGACATTTCCAGGAATACCTCCACCAACATAAATTAGAATTAACATGATTTGACCAGTAATATGAACGGTTTCTTGTAATAATTGAAACATTACATAAAACACAATGAAACTTGAAACAGTAGGGATCATTTGAATTAACATAACAGTCATTAAACTAATTCTTTTTCCTTTGAATCTAAATCTTGAAAAAGCATATCCAACCATAGCTGTGATTAATACCATAAAAATCATAGTAATAGTTGCAATAACTAGTGAGTTTAATAACCAATATCCAAAGAATGTACGTTCAAATAAATAACTAAAGTTAGCAAAACTGAATGCAAATCTCTTAAAGTCAAATCTACCAAGTGTTCCTAATTTTCCAGCAGTTGAAGTTGATTCATTAGCTGAATACCAGTTAAATGCTTGTAAAACAACTTGAGTAATTGGCACTATTATGATTAAAGCTCATGCAATTAGAACTAGATAAATAAATGCTAGTCCAATTTTTCCATAAATACTTAGTGGTGGTTTATCTGATAAATAAAGTTTTCCAAATGTTTCTGTTAAAAATCTTACATATTTAACATAAGCATTATTTTTTTCTTTTTTAAGTTCTTGTTCGATAATAAAGATTAACTCATTTTGATATTGTGATATTTCATTGTAGTTAACTAAATCTTTACTTAATAATGAGTCTGATTTTTTAACTGATTCTCAGACATATATTTCATTTTTTAAAATTTCATAAATTGTAGCTGATTGAATAATTTTAATATTTAAATTTAATTCTTTATATACAGCTATATTAATAGCTACAACTTTTGATCAGTTTTTATAACGACCTAATTGATCGATTTTTGTTTTTTTAAAAAACTCATTTTCTAAATGTTCTTCGTTAAAAATGATTTTTTCAATTTTTTTAGCAAATGATTCTGAAATTTCATAAGCTGTTTTTAAAATTAATAATTCAAATAATTCTTTTGCTTTATTAAAGTTTATTTTATTATCTTTGTTTTTTAAAGCATATAAATAAGCTAAACTAGATAATTTAATAATGTATAAGTGATTGTAATATTTATTAAAGTTTAAATGTTTTGATCTAAAATAAGTTTCACTTAAACTAGCTTGAAAATCGATTAAATCCTTTTCTTTAAAAATTAACTTAGCAAATTTTAAACTTTCAGCATCGATTTTGTAGCTTTTATTATTAATTTTTAATGTGTTATAGTGAACAAATTTTTCGTTTTGTTCTTCTTTTTTAGTTTCAGATTTGTCTAAAACTTTAGGATTAGTTAATAAACGTAGTTCTTTTGCAAGTCTTTCATTTATTTCTTCGCTACAATACAATCTAAATTTTTCTTTAGATTTTCTATTTTCAACAAGTTTTTCTCATCAACTCTTTTTATGAGTATCAACTTGATAAGTTAAAGATTTTTTTAAAGCTAAAATAATTGTTTCTTGAATAGTGATATTTTCAACATTATTATTAACTAATTCATTAAATGCTTGTTCTAATAAATCATTAATTTTATTAAAAGCATAGTCTTCTGATAGATGTTCATGTTGAATAATATTTAATGAAACAAAGTCCATAGCTTCTTTGTGAGTTTCATAAGTTAATAAAAACTCACTAGCTAAGATTTTTCCTAATTTTTCAAGATTGATCTTTTTAAAATAAGTTACAATAATGGCATTAATTTTTTTTCAACTATTTAAAAATTCATATAATTCTAAATTTTTAAAATCAAAATGGTCAAAATCTTTTAAAGATTTTTGTTTTTCATAAACATTAATTTCATTAATAATTTCTTTTTCAACATACTTGTTTTCAATGATTTGATTCATTGTTTTATTAGCAGTAGATATATTGAAATTATTTTTATCATTAAATGTTGAAAAACTATTTGCTACTAGTAGTAATAATAAACCTTCAATTAGTTTAGAATCAGTTGTAAATTTTTTATAAATATCTACAATGTTTCCAACTATATAATTACTTTTAATAAATAATTGATAATCTTTTATTTTATTTGTGCTTTTAATTGTTTCATCTTCTAATAATTTAGTTTTAATAATATTTCAGTTATTAGATTTTTTAAAACTAGAAAAGTCATATTTTTCTACAGGTTTTAATAAACTAGAAAATACTAAAGCTTTTTGATCAACATTTTGTTTTACTTCTGTTTTCATAGCTATTTTACTCCTTAGTTTTTAAATGCTTTCATTTTTCTAAATCCATTAGCTGAAGTACCAACAACAATAAATGATGAAACAATAATAAATGAAGCAGCAATACCATAAGTATATCTATCAGGGTGAGTAGATAATTTGAACACAAATGAAATTAAAATATCTGTAATTCCTGGTTGACCTGGATAAGGTTCACCTTTTGCATTTAAAGCTTGTGGGTTAGCACCAAATAGATAAATAATTCCAAAGTTACCAAAGTTAAAGACAAATTGTCCAACTAATAAAGGAGCTACTTGAGTAAGAATTAATGGTAAAGTAATTCTTGTTAATTGTTTTCATTTTGAAGCTCCATCAATTGTTGATGAGTCATATAAATCTTTAGATATACCTTGTAAAACTCCAGTAATTAATAAGAACATGTAAGAATGTCCTAATCAAGTTTGAAGTAGAATTAAAACAATACGGGCTTGTGTTTGTTGAGAAGTTCAACCACTTACTCCAATCCATTTATAAGTAAAATTATTAAATTCAATACTTGATAGTAAAATTGCAAATACCATTATCATAATAAATGCGGGAACAGCTCAAGGTAAAATGTAAATTAATCTAAAAATACGTTTTCCTTTCAATCTTTCATTATTTACTAATAAAGCAAATAATGAACCAACAACAATAACTGATATAGTAGTAGCAATAACTCAAGTAAATGTTCAACCTATAACATATAAAAATGATGGGAAGTATTCTCCTCCAAAAATAGATTTAAAGTTATCAAAACCAACTCATTTAATAATTTGTCCTGGTCTTCCTGGGTCGTTTCCTTTTCCATAGTTAGTAAAGGCAATTAAAATAGTTGAAATGATTGGAACTAGTACTATAAACATAATTCCTATAATCGCTGGAATTGATAAAATGTAAGGAATTCCATGTGATTTTAAGAATTTTCTAGTTTGACTAAAAGTACTTGCACGTGAACCTATTCGCATTCTTTTTGCATTATTTTTTGAATCCATTCACGTTGAAAAGATACTAATACAAATCCAAAAGGCAATTATTAATGAAATTATTCCTTCAATTAAATAAAAACGTCCATCACCATCGGGATTATCTGCTCCAAAATCAATTAGTCCTAATAACCCATTACCCCCAACATTACCAATACCAAAAGCATATGCTCCAAATATAACAAATAGTGGTAATGTTAAAAACATCACTATTGCTTTTTTATATTGACCATTAATTAGTGGACCTACTCCTGGAATTCAACCAAATATAATACTTAATACTTGTTTTCAAACAGGATATTCAATTGGTAAGTTGTTTTTAATATTTTCTATTTCTGAAGTGTATTCTAATCTATTTTTATTTTTTTCAACTTTGTAATTATGTTTTAAGTTTTTTCAATTATCTTTAGCTTTTTTAACAGCATTATCTGATTTAATTTCTTTAATATTTTGTTTGTGTTCTAATTTAAGGTTTTTCTTTTCACTTTTTGTTGTAGCAAATTCTAATTGAGTTTTAAAATCTTCATTAGCTTGTATAATAACTTTTTTAGTTAATTCATCATGTTGTTTTTTATTTTTTGAAATTTCAACATAATCTTGTTTAGCTTTGTTAATTTTATCTATAAAATCAGAATCTATTTGTTGTTTTTTAATTAAGAATTTTTCTTTAGCTTTAGCATTTAAACTAGCAACTTCTCAATCATAATTATATTCAATTCCTTGTTGATAGATTTCACTAGTTCTTTTAGCTTTTGTAATTGGATCTAAGTTTTTAATTTCATTTAATTCTTGTTTAATTTTTTGACTAACAGCATTTTTTTCTTCTATAAAAGTAGCTGCGTTTTTATTGTGTGATTTGATATGAAATGTATAATCGTTAGTACTAAATAATAAACGTAATTCTTGTACTTTTCTTTTTGCAATCTTATAAGTAATAGAAATAAATTTCTTTTTGTATTTATAAGTAAAATCATTTAAAAACTTTAGATAAGCTACATAATAACTATTAGCTTTTGTTTTTAAGTTTTTAATTTCTTGATTTCTTGCATCATAAATAATTTGGCTTAATTGTAAACGTGCTTTGATTTTAAACATATCTTGAATATAGTCTTCATCTTTATTAACAAAACTTTGTTCAATAGATTTAATATCAAAAACAAATTTATTATCAGCTGTTTTATTTAAATACATTGCAAAATTTTCTTTTAATTTAGCATACATATTGTTATGTATATTGTTTTTAGCAAATTCTAAAAAAATTTTTGCAAGTTCTTTATTTGAAAAAGTATAAGAACTATTAGCTGTATTTTTTTGTGTTTGATCTAATTCTTCAAATTCTTTTTCAAAATCAGAGTATTTAACTTTTTTTAATTCATTAAAAACTTCTTCTTTAGTTTTTAAGCTTTTATAAAACTCTATATGATTCATATTAACCTCACTTTCTAAAATCTATATTCTCTTTTTTTCATTTTTTGGTAACGCAAACTTCTTTTTAGCTCAGAAATATCTTTTATTATGAAATAAAAACTTATAATCACTAGTACAAATAAAACAATACTGATTATGCTTGGATAAGTTATTTTTTTAGTTAATATTAGTTCTCCAAAAGCAAAACCAAATCAAATAACAAGCCATAGACCAATATAAACATAACCAACTGTTATTCTATTCATAGCTAGTGTTGTATAAATTGCAAAAATAATTACAAGTACAACATTTAAAAGATATCTAATCATTCAAGTCTTTAAAAAATATGCATGTGGATTTTTTAAAGCTTCTTTAGATAAATTTTGCTGCTTTACAACAATTAATCTATAATCAATCAACATTGCAGTACTTAGCATTACTACAAATACTAAACAAATAGCTAAAATAAAATAAACGTTGTATTTTTTAATGTTTGTTTTGTGTCCAAAAGCTTGTTGAAAGTCCATTTGTACCTCTTGTTTTAAAAACTACCAATTTTAAAATTGGTAGTGTTATTAATTAATTAAATTATATTAAACTAATTTTTATTAGTGGAATATATATTTTGCTTTTTCAGATTTGTAAGTATTTCTAAAGATTTCAGAGAATTTTTGTTTCATTCCTTCATTTTGTTTTTTATTAAATGTTGAACCAAACGCAGTTCCATAAACTCCTCAATAAATACCAAACATTTCATTATCAGCTCTTGGTGCTACATCAGCATCTTTTCCAGTTTTTTCATAACCTTTAACGATGCTTTCATAAGCTTCACCAATTATTTTTCTGTTTTCTTTTTCAGCATTGATTTCTTCAGTAGTTTTCTTTTTACCTTTATCGTTTAATTCTGGAATGTTAGTTCCATTTTTTAATTCCTTAACTAGATTATCAGCAACATCTTTATAAGCACTAATTTTTCCATCAACAAAGGCCATTTCAGTAGCATATTCTTTTTTAGAAATTTCTTTTATAAATTCAAGAGCTGCTGAAGTTTTATCCATTTCTTCACCTTTATTATTTTTTAATTTTAGATTTGAAATAGATGATTTAATACCTCAACCATATCCACCAGCAAATCCAGTTAATTTACTATCACCATTAAAAGTAATATCTCCAATTGAAGCAAATCCAAATTTACTCTTATCTTTTGCAGCTTTTTTCATTGTTTCAAGTTTTGAACTTACTTCTCAAGGACCAACTAAAGTCATTGCTGTTGTTCCATCTCTTAAAGCATCATCTAAAATTTGACCAATTTGACCAGCTGCTCCACCATAAATTTCATTAATATGTCCACCTAATGATTGAACATACTTAACAATTGTTTCAGTAGTCTTGTCAAAATCTTCTTTAAATTTGTCATTTTCTCAAATTGAATCAAAGTCTTCTTTGTTGGTTGTGTTTATTGGCTTACCTTTTTTAACTCAAACCATTCCTAATGAAGATTTTTCGTCTTTTTCAGCTGAAATTTCTGATGATTTTCTATTTAAAATAGAGTTTAGGAACATACCCCCATGGAATGAACCACCAGCATCCATATAAGCTAAAGGAGCACCTTTATTAACATCTTCTTTTTTAGCAAGATCTTTTTCATCTGCAAATTTATATTTATTGGTTTGTGCTTGATTTAATTTAATTAAATTTTCAATAGTTGCTTTTGGCTTATCTTTAAGCTTTCCATTGGCTGGATTTTTATCATCATATTTTTCTAAAGTTCCATTTTTATTTAATTTTTCTACTTCAGAACCTACTAAATATGAATATTCTTTATCTCCAACTTTTTCTTTTTCAATTCCTATTCTTTCTTTATTAAAGATTCAAACCATGTTTTCAATTGACATAGGAATCATTCCAAATTGACGTTTACCCTTGATATCAGCACCTATAGCTGTTTTTCAAGAGTTTTCATTTTTAGTTATTTTAATTCCATCAATTCCTGTTTTATCCTCAACAGCTTGTAATCCAAAGCGTTCACTAGCTTCTTTATCACTAGCTATGCTCTTTTTAATATGTTCTGTTAAGTCTTTTAAAGTATTTTGATTTAAATATTGAGGGAAACGATCTAAAGGAACAGCAAAAACATCTGAAACTCCTTTATCTCTAACTCCTCTTAAATCAATTAATCCTTTTTCTGCAAAAATATCGATTTGTTTTAATTTAATTCTTCACTTATATCCTTGTTCTTCGAATTTTTTATTAACCTTATCAGCTGCCATTTGATAAATTGGCATTCATTTATCATTTGCTTGAACAACTACATTTGTATTATCACGTGTTTTACATGCTAACACAGTTAAAGCAGACCCACCAACAACAACTATGCTAGCTAGCATTGTTAATATTTTTTTCATAATTTATCATCTCTTTTAATAAGTTAATTTATCTCTATTGCAATATAATGCATAAAATATCTTGATTTTGCATTATTCATTTTTATTTTAATATTTATGAGAAATTCATTCTTAAACACTTGTTAAACAAAACCCATATCTTGTCTATACAATAATTGATTTGGCCAAGTAAATAAGGGACTTTTTGAAATTTTCTTAGATAAAAAACAATGGATTTTAAAAGAAAAAAGAAATAAAAAAATTCAAGTTTTTTTACTTGAATTTTTGCATAAATTTTGTTTTTAATTCTTTTTATTAATGGAACTTATATTGTGATTTTTGTTTTTTATAGGTTGTTCTGAAAATATCAGCAAATTTGTCTTTCATATGTGGGTTTTGTTTTTTATTAAATGTTGAACCAAAAGCAGTTGTATAAGCTTCTCAATAAATACCAAATAACTCATTATCAGCTCTAGGTGCTACATCAGCATCTTTTCCAGTTTTTTCATAACCATCAATAATACTTTGATAAGCTTCACCAATTATTTTTCTATTTTCTTTTTCAGCTTTAAGATCATCTTCTGTTTTTTTCTTACCTTTTTCATTAAGTGGTGGTATGTTGTTTCCTTGTTTTAATTCTTTAACTAAAAAATCAGCAATATCACTATATGCACTAATTTTTCCATCGACAAAGGCCATTTCAGTAGCATATTCTTTTTTAGAAATTTCTTTTATAAACTCAATAGCTGCTGAAGTTTTATCCATTTCTTCACCTTTATTATTTTTTAGTTTTGTATTTGAAATAGATGATTTAATACCTCAACCATATCCACCAGCAAACCCAGTTAATTTATTTTTACCTTTATTAAAACTAATATCTCCAATTGATGCAAACCCAAATTTATGTCCTTTATTTTTTGGTGCTTTTCTCATAGTTTCAAGTTTTGAACTAACTTCTCAAGGACCAACTAAAGTCATTGCTGTTGTTCCATCTCTTAAAGCATCATCTAAAATTTGACTAATTTGACCAGCAGCTCCCCCATAAATTTCAGTAATGTGTCCACCTAATGACTTAACATAATCAACAATAGTTTGTGTTGTTTGATTAAAATCATCCTTAAACATATCATTTTCTCAAATTGAATCAAAATCATTAATGTTTGTTGAGTTTAAAGATTTATTTTTATTAACTCAGACCATTCCTAAAGATGAATTATCAGCTTTTAATTTACTAATATCATCAGCTCTTTTATTTAAAATAGAATTTAAAAACATTCCACCTTGAAATGAAGCACCAGCATCAACAAATGCTAAAGGAGCACCTTTATTAACGTTTTCTTTATCTTCAATTTCATTTAGATTTTCAAATTTATAATTATTAGTTTGAGCTTTATTTAAAATAATTAGATTTTCAATGCTTGCTTTTGGTTTTCCTGATAGTTTTTTACCAGAAGGTTCATTATCCATATATTTTTCTAGCTTATCTTTAACTTTTTCAAGTTCTGAACCAACTAAATATGCATATAACTTATTATCATCACCTTTTTCTTTTTTAATTCCTAATCTATTTTCATCAAATAATCAAATCATATTTTCAATAGACATAGGAATCATTCCATATAAACGATTACCTTTTAAATCACTACCTAAAACTGTTTTTCAAGTATTAACATTTTTTTCTAATTTAATAGCATCAACTCCAGATTTACTATTATCAATTTTTATTCCAAAACGATCTTCATCTTCTTTAGTTTTTATTAAATCTTTTTTAATATATTCAGTTAAGTCTTTTAAAGTATTTTGATTTATATATTGAGGATAACGATCTAGTGGAATTGCAAAAATATCTGAAATTCCTTTATCTCTAACTCCTCTTCCATCAATTAATTTCTTTTCATCAAATAAACCAATTTCTTTTAATTTAACTCTTCACTTATATCCTTGTTCTTCAAATCTTTTATTTACCTTATTAGCAGCTTGTTGATAAATTGGAACTCATTTATCATTTGCTTGAACAACTATATCAGTGTTGTTAGTTGTTTTACATGCTAACACTGTTAAAGCAGATCCACCAACAACTACTAAACTAGTTAACATTGTTAATATTTTTTTCATAATTTATCATCTCTTTTAAATTTTTTATTTATCTCATTTTTATATAATGCATATGATTTTTCATATAGTCACTATTCATTTTTATTTTATTATTTATGCTAATTTCTTTGTAAAAGCATATCTAACAAACTTGCTATCTTGTCTATACAATAATTAGCATTAATTGATAAATAAACCTATACAATATATAAAAAAGAATTAATATTAATTAGGTATATTAGTAATTAGGTATATTAGTTTTTAAAAAGGAGAAATGATGGTAAATATAGAGCGTGCAGCTATTTTACATATACCAAAATCTAACATGGCCTATTGTTATGATAAAGACAGAATTCATATCGTTTTAAGAGCTAAAAAAAATAACTTAAAAGAAGTGATTTTTCATTGCAGTGAGCCTTTTGAACCAAAAGTTGTAGTTGAAACAAATAACTATGATTTAAACTTAGAAAAAACAGCTATGAGAAAGGTTGGATCAACTGAAATTTATGACTATTGATTTATTTCAGTTAGACCACCATTTAAACGTTTATCTTATTATTTTGAACTAGCTAGTGAAAATGAAAGAATTTATTATAGTCAAAAAGGATTTTATCCACTTGAAAAAATAAAAAGTGTACAAACTAGTCAGTTTAGTTTTCCTTGAATGAATGAAATTGATATTTTTGATGTTCCAACTTGAGTAAAAGACACAATTTGATATCAAATTTTTCCAGAAAGATTTGCTAATGGAAATCCTGAAATTTCACCAAAAAATGTTTTAGCTTGAAATTCAAAAGCTCCAGCTGCAGATAACTTTTTTGGAGGAGATTTACAAGGAATTATTGATCATTTAGATCATTTAGTTGAACTTGGTGTTAATGGGTTGTATTTATGTCCAATTTTTAAAGCAAGAACAAATCATAAATACGACACTATTGATTATTTTGAAATTGATCCACATTTTGGAGATAAAAAAACTTTTAAAAAGCTAGTTGAAGAATGTCATAAAAGAAATATTAAAGTAATGCTAGATGCTGTTTTTAATCATTTTGGATACTGACATCCTTACTGACAAGATGTTTTAAAAAACCAAGAAAAATCAAAATATAAAGATTGATTCTATATTAACAAATTTCCTGTAGAAAAATTAGATGAAAATCTAACTGAAAATACTAGTTTAGATTTAAACTATTACACATTTGCATTTACTGGATATATGCCTAAAGTAAATACAAGTAATCCTGAAGTTAAAAAATACCTTTTAGAAGTTGCTAGATATTGAGTAGAAGAATTTGATATTGATGCATGAAGATTAGATGTTGCAAATGAAATTGATCACCATTTTTGAAGAGAATTTAGACAAGTTGTAAATCAAAAAAAACGTACTTATATTCTTGGAGAAGTTTGAAGTGATTCAAATCCTTGATTAAAAGGTGATCAGTTTGATGGAGTTATGAATTATGTTCTAACAAGACAAATTATTGATTTTGTAGCAACTAGAGAAATTGATGTTAGAAGATTTAAAAATCGTGTTACAAACGTTATCTTTTTATATCAAAAAAACATTTGACCTGGAATGTTTAACTGTTTAGCAAGTCACGATACAGCTAGATTATTAACATTATGTGAAAATGATCCAAATAGATTAAAATTAGCTTATTCTATTTTATTTACTTTATCTGGTTCTCCAAGCATTTATTATGGTGATGAAATAGGATTAGATGGAGAACATGATCCAGATTGTAGAAAATGTATGATTTGAGATAAATCTCAATGAAATTTAGATATTTTTAATCATTTAAAAAATCTAATTAAAGTAAGAAAAGCTCATCCAACTATTGGATCTTATGGATTTTTAGAATTTAAATCATATGATGAAGAAAAACAATATTTAGAATATATTAAAACTGATACTAAAACTCATTATTTAATCTTAGTAAATAATAGTGATAATCAAATAGAAGTTGAGCATGCTGATTTAATTAATAACACTGAGTTATTAACTAATGAAAAACAAACTAATTCTAAAGTTGTTTTAAAACCATTATCTATGAAAATATTTAAACTAAATTAAGCATCTTAGATGCTTTTTTTTAGTTGTATGCACAATATTTTTTAATTACTAAATAATAATATTTATTATTATTTAAAACTTAATTTAGAATTTTTATGTAATTAATAAAAGGAGAGTTATGAAAGTAATAGATAGAGTTGCTATTCATCATCAACAAAGATCTAATATGGCATATTGTTATGATAAAGACTATATTCATATTATTTTAAGAACAAAAAAAGATGATTTAAAAAAAGTAATTATTCATCATGGAGATCCTTTTTTACGTGGACATTATTTATTAGGTAATGATTATATTGACTTAAAACCAAAAGAAATGACTAAAAGTGGATCAACTAAGTTATATGATTATTGATTTGTAGAAGTAAAACCAGAATTTAAACGTCTAACTTATTTTTTTGAATTATTTGGAATAGAAGATGATCATTGTTATTTTGGTGAAAAAGGCTTTTATGAAACTGATGATTTTAAAATGATAAATACTGGAGGTTGAGGGTTTAATTATGCTTGAATGAATCCAAATGATGTTTATCAAGCTCCAGATTGAATAAATGATACTATTTGATATCAAATTTTTCCTGAAAGATTTGCTAATGGAAATAAAAATAATGATCCAAAAAACACTTTAGCTTGAAATTCTACTGATCCTAGTTATGATTCTTTTTTTGGAGGAGATTTACAAGGAATTATTGATCATTTAGATCATTTAGTTGAACTTGGTGTTAATGGGTTGTATTTATGTCCAATTTTTAAAGCAAAAAGCAATCATAAATATGACACAATAGATTATTTACAAATTGATCCTAACTTTGGAGATAAAAAAACTTTTAAAAAACTAGTTGAAGAGTGTCATAAAAGAAATATTAAAATCATGTTAGATGCTGTTTTTAATCATGCTGGATATTGAAATAAATTCTGACAAGATGTTTTAAAAAACCAAGAAAACTCAAAATATAAAGATTGATTTTATATAAACAAATTCCCTTTACAAGAAAAAATAATTGATAAAAATAATCAAGAAAAAATAGTTAATAATTATTATACTTTTGCATTTCATGAAGTAATGCCAAAAATTAATACAACTAATAAAGATGCTAAAAAATACTTATTAAAAGTTGCTAATTATTGAATTAAAGAATTTGATATTGATGCTTGAAGATTAGATGCAGCAAATGAAGTTGATCACGAGTTTTGAAGAGATTTTAGAAAAACAGTTAATAAAAATAAACCAATTTATATACTTGGTGAAATTTGAGGTTATGCTCATCCTTGATTAAAAGGAGATCAGTTTGATGGTGTAACTAATTATATGATTACAAGTCCAATTTGTGAGCTTGTAACAAAATGAATTAAACCATCTAAATTTAATGACAAAACTACTGAAGTTTTAAATAATTATCCTAGAAATGTCTTTAAGGGAATGTTAAATTGCTTAACAAGTCATGATACTACTAGATTATTAACTTTATGTAATAATGATATTAGAAAATTTAAACTAGCTTATTCTTTAGTATTTATGTTAGCTGGAGCACCAAGTATTTATTATGGTGATGAAATTGGATTAGATGGAGCTCATGATCCTTTAAATAGAAAATGTATGAACTGAAACAAAGATCAGTGAAATCATGAAATCTTTAATTATTTAAAAAAACTAATTCAAATTAGAAAACAAAATCCTGTTTTAGGATCTTATGGAACTTTAAAATATACATTAATTGATGATGATAAGAACTATTTAGAATTTATTAAATATGATGATAATAATACTTATTTAATTTTAGTTAATAATAGTGATGAAAAATTAGAAATTAAAAAAGAAGAATTAGTTAATAAAACTGATCTAATTTCAGATCAAATTCAAACTAATAATATAGTTAGTTTAAACCCAATTTCTATGAAAGTGTTTAAAATAAGATAATGAAATTTAAAGGTGTTATTTTTGATTTAGATGGAGTAATTACAGATACTGCTCCTTTACATTATCTAGCTTGATCTCAAGCTGTTAAAACTATTGGAATTAATGATTTAGATAAAACTTTTTTAGATAAATTAAGAGGAATTAGTAGAAAAGAATCTCTACAAGTAATTTTAGATTTTTATAATCTGAAATTAGATCAATCTCAATTTAATAACTTATTAGAACAAAAAAACTTATTATATAAAAAAGCTTTACAAAATATAGATAAAACTTGAATATTACCTGGAATAATTGATTTTATTAAAGATTTAAAAAAACATAATATTAAAATTTGTTTAGGTAGTTCTAGTTTTAATGCAAAAGATATTTTAACTAAATTAGAATTAATTAATGAATTTGATTACTTAGTTGATCCAAGTGAAATTAGACATTCAAAACCAGCTAGTGATATTTTTATAAAAGCTAGTCAATTATTAGGTTTAGATGTTAAAGAATGCGTTGTTATTGAAGATGCTATTGCTGGAGTTCAAGCAAGTAAATCTGCTAATATTTTTTGTATAGGAATTAATGTTGATGCTGATATTAGATTACAATCAACTGCTGATTTATCAATTAATTTATTAAAATAACTCATATCTATTAGAAAAACTCTAGTTTTTAATTAGAGTTTTTTTATATATTGATATAGTTAAGCTATTATGTTATATTATTAAGTTGCAAGAAAAGTGAGTCCAAATTATGAGAAAGTTTAATAAATTATTTTTAACAATTTTACCAATTTCAAGTATTAGTACATTTAGTGTAATTTCATGTACTACAAATACTAAAAATAATGCTGAAATTCCAACAGTTCCAAATAATAAAAAACCAGATAATCAAAAACAACCTGATAAAAATAAACCAGAATCAACTGAAGAACACACTAATAAAAAACCTAATGAAAATACCAACGATCAAAAACAACCAAATAGTAGTGAAAAATCTGATGCTGAACCAAGCCCCGGTAAGCCAGAAAATAAACCAGATAATTCTCATAATCCAAAACAACCAGAAAACCCAGAAAACAATAATTCAAATAATGACCAACCACAAGGTGATCAACCACAATATGATAAAATGCCTGATAACAATGTAGATTTTAGTGATCTAAAAACTATAAAAAGAGAAATATCTCTTGATCGATTCTATAAATATTCACAAATGACAGCATTATCATCATGAATTGATTTAAGAACAACCCCTAATGTATTTAAGAATATAATCTTTAAGGACTACCCTTTTATAACAAATAAATATAACATTAAATTTGAATCTCTAACTGATGTTATAGAAGATAATCAAAAAGGGTTAATAAGTAATGTAAAAATCAGATTTACAAAGGAAAGTAAATTTGAAATACTAGAATTTACACTAACAGGTTTTAAAAAAGAATATAAAGTAGACAATAAAAATAATAAAGAAAATTATATTAAACAGAAAGATAAAATTGATGAAAAATTAGCAGGTTTATATCCATCGCTATTAGCTTATATGTTGTTATATACTGAAGAAAGTGGAATTAACAGATATGATAGAGATATAAAACAATCTGGTAATGTAATAAACTTTGATGATCTAATAAATAATAATCAAGATTTATTTGATTATAACTTTTCTGGTTTTAGTGTTGGAACTAAAGACTTACTGTTTGACTATAATAGAAAAGATGAGAAGTTATATAAAGATAAAATAGTTGAATCAAAATATGACGATATAAATGGAACTTTAGGACTAAAAGTTGAAATATCAAATAGAGATGATAATCATTCAAATGAATCAACAATAACAAAAGAATTTAACTTTAATGGATTTAGAAAAATTGATATAGATAATTATAAAAATAATCCTTTTACGTTCTCATTATTGCCAAAAAATCTTAGTGAAATAATAAAAAATGACAAAATAAGAAAAACACTAGAAGAATCTGGTGTATATATACATAAAAACTAAGTAGATGAATTTGGTGGTTTTTATTCTAGAGATAATATATGAGAAACACTTATATTTAAAAATTTATTAGTTGATTTAACTGATAATGATCATCATACATATAGATCTAATAAAACATTAAAAGTAGATTATAGTGGTTCAGATAAGAACTACAAATCAATTTTAGGATTAAAATCTAATCAGTCCTTATATCCATTTCACACAATAATAACTAAAGATTCTATTAAAAATATTTTAGTAACTATTAAAGATAAAAAATTTACATTAGAATTTGAATTGCATATTCCAATTTATAGTACTTCTTTTAGTAATTTATTATCGCATGCTGGATCCGATAAAACTCTATTAGTAAGAGTTTCTCAAACAACTCAAATCGATTAATAATTAAAACAAGAGACCATATGATCTCTTGTTTTTTTATACTTCTTTTCCATCTAATAACAAGTTTAAATAATGTCCTAATCCACCTTCATCATTAGTATAATGAGTAATGCCTTTAGCAACAAACTTTAAACTATTTACACCATTTTTCATAGCAACTGAACAACCAACAGTTTTTAACATTTCTAAATCATTTAACTGATCTCCAAATGCTATTACATCTCTTATATCTTTATTATAATATTGAGCTAGAAAAATACTTGCAAAGCCTTTATCAGCATTTTTATTAGTTAAAGTAATTACTGGTTTTGTTTTACTTGTAGTTATTCCATATAAAATATCGCTTTGAATTTTAATGGCATCTTGATATTTTGTTAAAACTCTAATTACTTCGTCTTTATGTTTATCTGATTTCAATTTTAAAACTAAATTATTACTTGGTGATTTTCAATCTGTATATGGTGAGGCTTTAATAAATTGAAAGTCTTTTGAATTTTTAGCTTTGTTTAAATGAAAGAAATCTTCTAATTCTTTATCAGTTTTTCATAATAAGGACTTATCATAATATTCAATTAAAATATTTTCAACATTATCTTTAATAACTGGTTCATTAATAATTTGTTTAATGATTTCATAATTAATTGGTAAAACTACTCTTTTCATTAATTTATTATTTGGGTCATGAATATGAGCACCATCAAAATTAGCTAATAAAGTAGTTAGCTTTAATTCTTTATAAATATGTTCAACTGCTCTAAAAGGTCTTCCAGTAACTATACAAACAATATGTCCTTTTTTTTGAGCATCAAGTATAGCTTTTTTTGTTATTTTATGAATTTTATCGTTTTGATTAGTTAAAGTAGTTCCATCTAAATCTATTAAAATTAAGCGTTTTAAATTTAAGTCTTTTAACTTCATAATAAAACCTCTTATCTATAGTAGTACTTATTATTAATTTTAATTTATTATTTAGATAAATAAAAATTAGCTAATTTTTAGTAATTAAATTCAAAATAAACTGTGAAAAATAGGGTTCGAATAAAAAAGGTGAAAATACACTTTAATTATTCGCAGATAAAAAATGTAAATAAAATATATATAAAAAAACAATACCTTAAAGTATTGTTTTTGAAATTATTTATTTAATTTTTTATTCTTTTCTTGATAATCCTTTTTTCACAGTTCTCTTCAATTTCCTTTGAATTGATCAAAGTAGATATTTTTACCAGTTTTGTCATCAAACTTCATTGGATTTAATGATTTATATCCACTAGTTTTCTCTTGTTCATATTCTTTTTGTTGTTTTGCAAAATCTTCTTTAGTAACAATTTTGTCAAATATTCTAACACCAACGTATCTTTTTGCATGTGAACCTGTTGGTCAAGTTGGTTTTGAAAATTCATCAACATAAGAAATACTTGGTAAAGTATCTGCTAAATGAGTGTGAGTAGGGATTATAATAGCTGAAGATAAAGTATAGTAGTTTTCTAATTTAGCTAATTGAGTATATCTCTTATAAATATCTGCTTCATTTTCATCAATATAAGTTAATTCATTAGTGAAGTGTTGAATAATATTTTTTAGATCAGCATAAGCTTTTTCTAATACTTCTTTATCTACAGTTTTATCATTATCTTTTAATTCTAATTTAATATCTTTTTCTCTTTTTTGACCATTAGTGCCATTTGAAGATGTTAATTTAGATTTATTAAACACTTTAGTTCAACTTTGAATATGTTCATAAACTCCACCATATTTTAATGTTGCTAAATAGTTAGTAGGATCATCATAATCTGGAGATCATCCAAAAGAAGCTAGTCCATATTTTCCTTCTCTTAATTCTTTTAGATAATTAGAAAGATCAATAGGTTTAACAATATCAAAAACAATTGGAGAATCGATATCATTAGTATCATGTTTTCTTACAAGGTAGTTAAATGAACCAAAGAACTGAGCAAATTTAATTTTAAAATCATCGGCTCCATTTGGATATAATAAGAAAGGAATAGTAATAGGTTTATTATAATTAGTAATACCAGCTATTTTTTGCAAATCTTCTTTAACTTGTCTTTTTAATAAGTTAATTTTTTTATATAAATTCTTTAGAACGTTATCTTGTTTTTTAGTGTCTATTTTTGGATTATAACCAGCATCATAAACACCGATTAGGTTTGCAAATTCTTTAGCTAAATCTTCATTCTTAAATTTAACAGTTTTTGGATCTCTGTTTAGATTAAACAATCCATTGCCTTTGCCATTACCACTGTCACCATTAGCAGCAGACTGTAGTTGATCTTCTTGTAAAAACGCTGTAAATGCTAATAAATCATTTTCTAAAAATGCATCATTACCTTCATTATAAACACTGACTTTGATTTTACTATTTGGATGTTTTGAGTCATTAACTTTACCAAAACGGTTACCTCAGTTTTTAATATTTTCTGGGTTGTGTCATTTCTTTTGTTTTAAAACTTCAATAATTCAATCACTTCATGATTTTTCATCAGTATTATTTGTTGAAGATGAAGTAGATGACACATCTCTTCTTGATCTAGTAGGAGTAGTAGAACTTGAGGAATTAGCATTATTTTTTGGACTATTATCATCATTGTATTTTCTTATATCATAATAATCTTTTGCTAAAAAATCAGCATAATCAGCTACTTTATCTATTGAACTTTCATCTATAACCTGATGCTTATTATCATTAAAAGTAGAAACATATTTACTTGTAAATGTATTTCTTAATTGTGTACTTGTAGGTCTATCAACACCATCTCTAGCTTCAGAATAAAACTTAGCATATATAGAACGATTTAATGCATATCTAGCTAGTATTCTAACTGATTTTAAAGCAAGAGCTCTGTTTAAAATACTATCTTCTTCAGGTGTTCTAGTTCTTTTTTTACCAGTTTCAACTAAACTTCCTTCACTATTAAGTTGAATGTTGTCATAAATTTGAGTTCCTTCACTATGGAAATTAAATCCTAAGGCTCAAGTAGTAGTTGGTTTTTGTTTTAAAACATTAGTTCCACTAAAAACAGGATTTTCTTCATCTTTTCCAACATATTTTTGTCAACCAGCTAAATCATTTGCATTGATTTTTGTAGATGAAACATCGCCAGTTTCAAATAAAAATCTTCTAGTTGCAGCATCAGCTTTATTAACATAACTATAATTAATTTTTTCTATGTAAACATTCTCTTTATTGTAGTAAAATTCATTTCTAGTTAGGTTTAAGTTTGACCCTGGGAAATAATCTTCAATTACATAAGGACCTGAATATCACAAACCATTATATCCAGATTTTTTACCTAACGGTTTTCCATAATTAGTTCCAGCATAAATATTAGATACTTGATCTTTATCATTAGCATAAAAAAGCGCAATTTCTGGAATAGGAGCAAAAGCTAAATATGAAATAACAGATTCAAAATAAGAAATCTTTTTAGAAAGATAAAATCCAATATCAAATATACTTTGATCTAAATCATCTTGAGATTTATCACCATTTACTGCTGATTTACCATCATTAACTATTTTTCCACCTTTAAATGATTCTTTTACTAAATCTTTAGTAGATTTTGAAGTATCTAGTGCAACTTTTTTAGCTCGAGCTTCGTCATTTGGAGTTAGGTTAAATGCTAAAATCGCTCTATCAATTCAATAACTTGAACTTAATTCATTTGTTCTTAAATCACCAGGAAGATCTTTATTAAAACGAGAATCATATAAGCTATGAGCTTTTGCTTGTCCGTTACTTTTATCATATTTTGGATCAGATAATTTATCTATAAAATCCATCAATTGGGGGACATACTTAAAGTTGGTTAGGAAGTGCTCAGTAGTTAATGCTAGGTTGTTTTTATTTAAAACATATCTAAAAGTATTAAAAATGTCTAAACCAGTTATTAAATCACCTTTAACTTGCTTACCGTTTTCAATTTTAGTTCAATAAGCATTTTTTCTAAGTCTAAATTTTCAATAATCTTTATTAGAGTTGTGATCTCAATATTCTGCTAAAGCTCCTTCATAATGATCATGTCTATTTACTGTTAATAATACATCTTGTAAATTAGCAATAATATCAGAATCATTTGAAGTATTGTTAGTTGCTGAGTTTAAATTAGCTAAAGAATAGTTAGTAAGTTCACGTAAAACTTTAGTATTAGAATTTTTTCTATTTAAAATTTTATCTAGACTAATTCCAACTGAACAACTTACAGCTGAAGCTGCAGCAGTAGCTATTATAGAACCTAGCAATGTCATACCTAAGACTTTTTTCATAAAACTTCCTCCTTTCTTATTTATTTTTTAATTGTTCTTTATAAGCTTTGATTTGTTTTTTATAAGCTTTGATTTCTCTTTCATTAGCATAAACAAAGTGACCTTTAGAAACTTCTACTCATTTTGGAAAATCTACTAAATAATCATGATGTTCAACTTCTGGTTGATAAACAAAGTGAACTTTTTTACTTTCTTGAATTGGATCTGGTAAAGGAATAGCACTTAATAATGATCTAGTGTATGGGTGTAATGGTAAATCAAATAACTCATTAGATTCAGCTAATTCAACAATATCACCACGATAAATAACAGCAATTCTGTCTGTTGCAAATCTTACAACTGATAAATCGTGAGCAATAAAAATATAAGTTAAATCAAATTGTTTTTGAAATTTAGCTAATAAGTTCATTATTTGAGCTCTAATTGAAACATCTAAAGCTGAAATTGGTTCATCAGCTACTACAAATTTAGGTTTCATAATTAAGGCTCTAGCAATACCAATTCTTTGACGTTGACCTCCTGAAAACTCATGAGGATATCTTGATAAATGTTCAGGTAATAATCCAACAGTTTCTAATAATTGATTAATTAAAAATCTCTTGATATCTTTTTTATCAATTTCTGAAATATCAGCTATTTTATTTTCTGGATTTTTTTGATTAAATCATTGTTGATATGCTTTTTTAACCTCATCATTTGAATAAAGTTCAGGAAAGTTATCTAAACCTTCTTTAATGATTTCTTCAACAGCCATTCTTTCATTTAATGATGAACTTGGATCTTGAAAGATCATTTGCATATCTTTTTTATTTTCTTTTAGTTCTTTTTTATTTGGTGATTTAAAAATTTCAGCAGTTTTTAAATTATCATAAAAATCACTATTTTGAACAGTTTGTATAACTGATTGATATTCTTCAGCTAGTTTAGTTTTATTATTTAAATTTAAATATTCAATTCTTTGTTTTAATTTTTTTAAATAATAACTGTTTTTATATTTTGGACAAGTTAAAGCTAAATTCATTAATTGATCATGACTAGCATCTTCAAGTTTAGGAGTAATTAGTTTTTGACTTTTAATAACTAATTTTAATCTAGAACCCATTTGATCAAAAAACTTAGTTACTGAAGTATATTTACCATCATTAACATCATTTCTAATAGCTAGCATTTCTTGTAAAGTGTTATAAATAGTATTTTCTAAATCTTTAACTTTTAAAATTGAATCATGAACAAAGTCTTGATATTTGTTAATTGCATCTTGTAATTCTACTTTAACACTTGTATGTTTTGAAATGTTTTTAGTAATACGTGATGCTTTTTCTTGTAGTCTAATAATTTTTAATAAACGTTTTAAATTATCAGTAATTGCTTGAATAACAATTGATAAATTAGCATTCTTTTTAACACTTACTAATTTAGTTGTATTTAGATTAACTCCTTCTTTAATAATTCTTGACTTACCATCTTCATAATCTTTTAATTCTTGAGTTTTAAAGTCAAAAAACTTAGATTGAACATATTTATAATAAACTCTTTTAAATTCATTAGAATAATCATTTAAACTAAGTGAAGTAGTTAATTGGTTTTGTTGCATTATATATAAGTGTCTTGCAATTTTTTGATTAATTTTATAAACATCTGGAGATTTACCTCTTAATAGTTTATTTTCAAAATAAATTGCTCCATCACTTACTGGTTGAATTCCAATAATTGCTCTTCCAATTGTAGTTTTACCAGATCCAGATTCACCAACTAATCCAAAAGTTTCACCTTTATAAACATCAAAAGTTACTCCTTTAACAGCTTTTAATTTATTTCTACCGTTTCCAAATTCAATCAAAAGGTCTCGAACTTTTAAAATTGCTTCATTTTTCTTTTTTATCATTTTATTCACCAACCTTTGAATCTGAAACAGCTTTTTTTAGATTATTTAACTGTTTTGGACGTTTAATTTTTGGAGCACGTGGATCTAATAATCAAGTTTTTGCATAGTGAGTATCTGATATTTTAAACATTGGTGGTTCATATTTATAATCAACTGCTAAAGCAAATGTGTTTCTTGGTGCAAATGCATCAGCTTTAATTTCTTTAAATAATGAAGGTGGAGTACCACTAATTGAATATAATTCTTCACCTTTAGTTCCTAATTGTGGAAGTGATGATAATAATGCTCAAGTATATGGGTGTTTTGAATTAAAGAATACATCTTGTGTAGTTCCATATTCAATAATTTGACCAGCATACATAACAGCAACTCTATCAGCAATATTTGCAACAACTCCTAAATCGTGAGTAATAAAGATTACTGTAAATTTGTATTCTTCTTTTAATTCTTTAATTAGATCTAGAATTTGAGCTTGAATAGTTACATCTAATGCAGTTGTTGGTTCATCACAAATTAAAACTTTAGGTCTACATGCTAAAGCAATAGCAATAACAACTCTTTGTCTCATCCCACCTGAATATTTACCAGGCAGATCTTTATAACGCTTTTCAGCATTAGGTATTCCTACTCTTTTCATTAAATTAATAGCTTCAACTTTAGCTTCAGCTCTATTTAATTTACTATGATTTCTTAAAACTTCACTAATTTGATAACCAACACTTAATAAAGGGTTTAAAGAAGTCATTGGATCTTGAAAAATTGTAGCAATAGTTCCACCACGTAAATGTTGTAGATTTTTATCAGTACTTCTTTTAATTCAAAAATTAAAACGTTTAATAAAATCTCATAACTCTTTTAAAGTTTCTAGTTTTTCTTGATCTAGTTTTTTAGTTTGATTAGATCTAATATCATATAAAATTTCTAAAGCTAAGCTTTCAAAATTATTTTTATATTCGATTTCATCTAATCACTTAATATGTGGTTCTAATTTATTTATATCTTCTAATTGATTATTATTAACTTTATTAATTAAATTAATAATTTGAAAATATCTAAATTTTTTATAAATATTAACTGTTTTAAAATTATAAATTTCTTTTTTAGCAGTTTGAATAGTTTTTTCTAGTTGTTGAATTTCAAAGTCTAATTTCTTAGGATCTTTTTTTCATTCAATTTGTTCTTTTAATTGTTTAATTTGTTCTAAATACTCATTTCTTTTAACTAGTTTTTTAGTACTATTAGTAAATTCGTATTTTTTTAATAAATTAGCTTTTTGTTGTAATTCATCAATTTTTAAATTTAAAGATTCAATAGTTGATTCTTTTAATTCTTTAATAGTCAATAAAGCATCTTTAATTTTTTTATTATTGTATTTTTTAATTCCTTTTCTAGATTCACTTTCTAAAGAATTTTTGTGAAAATCAACTAAATCAGTATCTTTTTTAAAAACAGCTGATTCATTTTCTCTAGTAGCTTTATTTGGATAATACATAATTGATCCATTAGCAATATAACCATTTGACTCTAACATATTAGTTAAAGTTTTAGTTAATACTGATTTACCTGATCCAGATTCACCAACTATAGCAACAGTTTCACCATCATAAATATCAAAACTAATATTTCTAATAGAAGTTAAAACTTTAGAACGGACACGAAACTTTACTACTAAGTCTTTAATTGATAAGATAACGTTTTTCATAAATATGTCCTTTCTATCTGTGGTTTTTTGGATCTAGTGAATCAGCAAATACTTTTAATACTAAGAAAAATAAAGTTGAAATAATACAAATAAATAAAATTGGTAAAACAATTAAGTGTGGATAAACTTGTCATTCACTTGATTGCATGATTGATTGTAAAATTTTTCCAAGTGAAGTATTTACTTTACCATCAACAAATCCTCTATCAAAATAAGCTAGAGTTGATTCAATTGCAATTGCTGTTGGAATTGAAAATGTTGATACTTGAATTAATACTGGTAAAATTTTTGGTAAAACATTTTTTCTAATAATTTTATCTGATCTAGTTCCTAGTGTAATTGAAGCAATATTATAATCAGCATCTCTAATTGATAAAACTAAAATTCTAATACTAAATGCTGGACCGATTCAAGCTTGAATAACAATTCCTAAAATCATAGGTCAATATCCAATACCAAATACTGACATAATAACAATAATTAAAATTAGTTGTGGAATAACTAGAATTAATGAAGTTAATTGGTAGAATAAAATATCTAGTTTTCTATAATATCCTCAAATTAATCCCATAATAATTCCAATTGATAATTGTAAAAAGGTCATAACAAAAGCAAAAGATAAACTACTTCTTAAACCTAATCAAATCTCGATTCAATAATCTTCACCATTTCTACCCAATCCAAATCAATGTTGAGCTGAAGGATGTTCTTGAGTAACTCCTGGAGTTTTTAAAGGAATTGCTTCTTTTCCATAAGGAACAATTATTGAAGTTAATAATAAAGCTAATAGAATAATTGAACAAATAATAAATACTTTACTAGTAATTAAAATCTTACCAACAGCTTTTCAATAACTATATGGTTTTGTAATAATAGTTTCACTAGTTTGAGCTTGTGAACCAACTAATTCAAATAAAGAGTGATCTATTTGATAAATATCTAAACCGTGTCTTTTAAAAAACGCTTCTCTTTCACTATCTAAAAGTGCTGAAAAATCTGGTTGTTCTAATTGTTTTGTTTTCATATAAATCACTCCTTTCTAATCTTTAGTTAAACTTACTCTTGGATCTAATAACACGTGAACTAAATCAGCTAGTAATTTTGCAAAAATACTTACAAATGAAGATAAAACTGTAAATCCTAAAAATACAAAAAAGTCATTTCCACCAGCTGATTCTTTAATTAATCTACCCATTCCAGGAATAGCTCATTGAGTTTCAACAATCATTGAAGATCCAAATACTGTTAAAATAATTTCACTTGGAATACTTCTTATAATTCTTACTCCAGCATTTCTAAAGATATGTACATAATATGTTTTATTTGAACTAGTTCCTTTAGCTAAAGCAAATTTAGCATAATCAACAGTCATTTCATCAACTATGTATCTTCTTACAAATGTAGCAATACCTGGTAAATTAATTACAACAATTGCAAAAATAGGTCAAAATCTAGTTGCAAAACTTCCTGTATTATAAATTCCTGAATTTCCTAAAACAGCTACTGAAAAAATAAATGTTCCAATAATAATAACAATTGATGGAATTGCTAATAATAAAGCTGAAATTCCATTAAATACATTGTCAAATAATTTTCCTTTTTTCTTAGCAGCTCTAACACCAATTAAAATTGCTAAAGCATAACTAATTAAAACTGAAACTGAACCAATAGCAAATGAGTATGGCATTGCTTTTAAAAATATTGATAAGGCATCACTACCTTCTTCAGCAATAGTTGTAGCTGTTGTTACACCTAAATAAACTCATCTAGTTTCAGTAATTAGTTTTGATGAATCAATAATTGCATTACCGTTTTGTAAAATAGTTACTTCTGAGCCTAAAACAATTTGTTTAGGAATAAATGGTGTGATGTTTTTTAAATATGTAAGAATTTGTGGAATTAAAGGACCATAAACACCAAAGCGTTTCATACGATCTTCTAATAACTTATCTTGTTGAGCTCTAGATAAACCAGTTTTTTCAATGTCTGGTGGTAGATATTTTGTATCTGGAGTAATCAAACGTATCACAACATATAAAATAATGATCGATAATAATAAAGTAATTAAACCATATAATATACGCTTAAATGAATAACCATATAATGGATGTCTTACAAAATACTTATAAATATTTGCTGATGTATCATAATATCAATATTTAAAAGTAGTCCATTTACTTACTTTATGTTGTTGATTAGTTTCATTAAGTAAACTAAAATCATCAAGAAGCAATTCAGAATTTAAATCAAACGCTTCTTGTTTAGTTTTTAATGTTGATTTCATAAAGCTTTTCCTTTCTATTAAAATATATTAAAAAGCAAAATAAGTTAACCAAATTAACTTATTTACTAGAAATATAGTGCTATTAAAACCACTCAAAAATTTATTAATATATTTTTTTAATAGTACCAAAATATTTTTCAAATTTAATAAAAAAATAAAAAAAACTCTATTTTTATAGTTGTTTTGTTATATTTAAAATTAAAAGGTAAGTTTAAGTATGAAAAAATCTAAAGTATTTAAAGAACTTAAAGATATTGATAAGTTTACAAAAGAACAACACGAAAAACAAGTGAATAAATCTATTAGTCAAGTATATGATTCAGATGATTTTAAAATGAATTTTTATGATTATCAACAAGCAAAAAAACTAAGATTAATTGGATGATTAATTGTTTTTTTAATATTTATAATTGGTAGTTTGATTGGTGTTTTAGTTGGGTATTTAACATTAAATGTTAGTAGTTTAGATAATTGAAAAGGAATTAATTATTTTAATGTTTTATATACAACAATTTTATTTTTTATTGGATTTATAATTGGAGTTATTAAAAATAGACAAGCAACCAAATTTTTTAACGATAGAAGAAGAAGATATCAAAAAACACTAGAACTAAGTGAAGCTAAACTAATTAGATTAAAAAAGATTTTTTATTTAAGTGGTTTATTAATGTTAGTTTTAACTATTATTTTATTTTTAGTTTTTAAAATTTAGATTTAATAATTAGTAGAATTAATAACTAATTTATATATCTATATAATTTAGTTAGTTATTATTAGGAGGTTTTATGAAGAAATTATCAACTAATCAAATAAGAAAGATCTGATTAGATTTTTTTATTTCTAAAGATCATTACTTTTTAGAAACAGTATCTTTAATTCCTGTTGATGATCCATCATTATTATGAATTAATTCAGGAGTGGCTACTTTAAAACCATATTTTGATGGACGAAAAACACCACCATCACCAAGACTAACTAATTCTCAAAAAGCAATAAGAACTAATGATATTGAAAATGTTGGAGTTACAGCACGTCATCACACTATGTTTGAAATGCTTGGTAATTTTTCAATTGGTGATTATTTTAAAAAAGAAGCAATAGAATTAGCTTGAGAACTTTTAACAGATAAAAAGTATTTTGATATTGATAAAAATAAATTATATATTACTGTTTTTAATGAAGATACTGAAGCTTATAATATTTGAAAAGATATTATTAAAATTGATGAAGATCATATTTTTAGATTATCTAGAAAAACTAATTTTTGAGATGTAGGACAAGGACCTTGTGGACCAAATACTGAAATTTTTTATGATAGAGGTGAAATTTGAGATCCAAATAAAATTGGACCTAGATTAATTAGTGATGATATTGAAAATGATCGTTATATTGAAGTTTGAAATATTGTTTTTTCTCAATTTAATAATGATGGAAATGATAACTATACTGAATTACCTAGAAAAAATATAGATACTGGTGCAGGACTAGAAAGATTTGCTTCAATTTTTCAAAACACTCCTACTAACTTTGAAACTGATATTTTTTATCCAACTATTAAAAAAGTTGAACAACTAACTAATGATCAATTCAAATACTCAATTGATAATTATTTTAATCCTAATAAAAAACAAACTAGAATTAATACTGCTTTTAAGGTAATAGCAGATCATATAAGAGCTACAGTTTTTGCAATTTCTGATGGTGTATTTCCTGGTAATAAAGATAGAGGATATATTATTAGAAGATTAATTAGAAGATCTTGTGTTTTTGGAAATGAATTAGGAATTAAACAAGCATTTTTATATAAATTAGTTGATAGTGTAATTGAATCAATGAAAGAATTTTATCCTTATTTAATTGATAAAAAAACTTTAGTAGAACAAACTATTAAAGATGAAGAAGAAAAGTTTTTAAAAACTTTATCAAAAGGATATGATCTTTTAGAAAATATCATTAAAACAAAAAATACAGTTAGTGATAAAGATGCTTTATTATTATTTGAATCATATGGTTTTCCAATTGAACAAACTATTGAAATTTCAGAATTATCTAATGTAACAGTTGATGTTGAAGGATTTAAAAAATTACTAGAACAAACAAAACAAGCTACAAGAAATGCTAGAAAAGATTTAAAAGCTTGAGATAAACAAAATGAATTATTTACAAAACTAAAAGTAGAATCTGAATTTACTGGATGATCTGAAACAAGTAGAGATAATGCTAAAGTTATTTATATGTTTACAGATCAAAAACAAGTAGAATCAATAACTGATCAAGAAGTATTTGTAATTTTAGATAAAACTCCTTTTTATGCTGAAAAAGGAGGGCAAGCTGCTGATAGTGGAATTATTTTTAATGATCAAATGAAAGGTTTTGTTATTGATGTTCAACAAGGACCAATGCATCAAAACATTCATAGAATAAAAGTTCAAGGTACTTTAAAAGTAAATGATTTGATAAATTGTAGAGTTGATGAAGAAAAAAGAATCTATACAATGAAAAATCACTCAGGAACTCATATGATTCATTATGCTTTAAGAGAAGTTTTAGGAACTAGTGTAATGCAATCTGGTTCATATAATGATGAAAATGGTTTAAGAATGGACTTTACTTATCATAGATTACCAACTAATCAAGAACTTTTAAAAGCTCAAAACTTAGTATTAGAAAAAATAAAAAATAAAGTTGATAGACAAACTTATTTTTGTAGTTTAGAAGAATCAGTTAATAAACATCAAGCTTTAGCCTTTTTTACTGAAAAATATGATCAAATAGTTAGAGTTATTAAATTTGGTGATTTTTCTTCAGAACTTTGTGGTGGAACTCATGTTAATAATACTAGTGAAATAGAAGATTTTATTATAACTGGGATCGAATCAAAAGGTAGTGGATTATATAGAATTAAATGTTTAACTTCATTTAAAACAGTTAATGAATATTTAAATGAACAATTTAAAATATATAAAGATCAAGCTGAAATTATTATTGATAAATATAATAAAAATAAAGATCTATTAAAAAATGATCAATTAGAAAATATTTATTTACAAATAAAAAATATTACTATTAATAAAGACAATTTATTAGTAATAAAAGATTTATTAGATAAATTAAAAGAAATCAATAAGGATTATGATAAAAAAGTTAATGATTTAATTACAGCTAATAAACTATTAAAATATAAAGATCTAACTCCTAGCTTAAATAAAGATAATGTCAATGAAATTAAATTAGAAACTACTGATTTAAATATTAAAGATTTAAAACAACTAGCAGATGATTTAAGAAATAAATATGATGATTTAATTGTTATTTTATTAAGTAGTACAAATGAAAATAACTTTGTAGTTGTTGCAGTTAGTCAAAGTTTACAAAATAAATATAAAGCAATTGATATTTTTAACAATTTAGAAGGTTATGAGACTAAAGGTGGAGGAAATGCTAATTTAGCTCAAGGTAAATTTGTTAAAAAATAATATTTAATAAATCAAGACTTAATTAATTGTTTTTAACAATATTAGGTCTTGTTTTTTTTTTTTTTTTTATTAAAATATTTTAATTAAATTCATTATATTAAAAGGATAAATAAATGAAGAAATTATTAACATTTTTATCATCATTTGGTTTAATCGCTACATCAAGTTTATTAGTTATTAGTTGTAAAAACAATATAAGTGCATCTAAAAAAGAAGATCATAAAGATAATGAGAATATTCAATCAGATCAATCAGACAATAAAAAAGTTGAAAAAGAAAAAGAAAAACCTAAACCTAAAAGACAAGCAACAGAAGAAGAAAAGAAAAAATTAGAAACTATATTTAAAGAACAAGAAAATGCTTTTGGTACATTTCATACTTATAAAGATGTTGTAGATCAACTACTAGTTTATGCAAATGAAAAAGGTTTAAAAGATATTACTCTTGTTGATGGTCTTAATCCAAATGAACATCTAAAAGAAGACAAAGACGGTAAAGGACAAAATGTTGTTAAATTAAAACTTTATGGATCTGATGTTACTTTTAAACCTAAAAAAGTTTTAAAAGATGAAGTAGAAACAATCTATTCAAAAGATAAGAAAATATTAAAGCAAATAGGTTATAAGAAAATATCCAGCACAGAAATAAAAATAAGTAGGATTACTGAAAATATTCAAGAAGTACCTCTTCATTTACCATTAAAAATAACATCATTACGTGAAGCGTTTTCTGAATCTAAAGTATCAAAAGTAAAAAATTTAGATAAATGAAATACCAAAAATATCAAAAGTATGTATTCTGTCTTTGAAAATGCAATGAAATTTAATCAAGATATATCTGCTTGAGACACTTCAAACGTAACAGATATGAGTGGTATGTTTAAAGACGCGGCTCAATTCAACCAATCTTTAAACGAATGAAAGGTTCATAATGTTGTTGAAATGGAAGATATGTTCGCTGGTGCTACAAGTTTTAATCAAGATTTAGACAAATGAAAAACTAATAGTTTAAAAAATATTAAACAAATGTTTTGGTATGCTACCCAGTTTAATGGTGATATTTCATCATGAGATGTTTCAAAGGTTACTACTTTATATAATACATTTGCTTCAGCTGAAAAGTTCAATCAAGATATTTCAAAATGAGATGTATCAAATGTAACAATAATGCAAGGTACATTTGCAAATGCTAACTCTTTTGATAAAAATTTAAGTAGCTGAAAAGTTGATAAAGTCACCACTACTAGAGACTTTAATAAAAATATTACAAACAAATTAAATAACCAAAAAACTCCTCGTTTTAGCAAAGAAATTACTTATTCTAGTTAATTTGTTTTAAATACTAATACATTGCTAATAAAGTTTATGAATTTTTTCAAGTATTAGTTTAACGAGCTTACAGAAATTAAAATCAATTTCTAAAAAAAATCAAAATAAAACAAAAAGCTCTTAGTTTTCTAAGAGCTTTTTACTAATTTATAGTAACTTGATGTGAATTAGAAGCTAATTCCTTGTCATTAGCTTTAGTTCTAATTTCATATGTTCCTGATTTTAAATTTTCTAATTTATTACTAATAATATTTCTCATTGTGAGTTTTTATTAATAACACGATACTCCATTGTATCATCAACACCAGTTATAGTGTTTGCTTGAACTTTTATCATATTATAAACGTCTATAGCTTTAGAAATTTCAATAGTTTGAACAGCAGAAGCAAATTTGTCATAACTATCTTTTCATCTAAATTGTAATTTGCCAGGAACTATATTATTTGCAATAAAACTTTCTTTAGTGATATCAATTCACTTATTAATATTATTTCTATATTGCATTCCTGGTTTTACATTAGTAATTAAGACTTCATTTTCATCAATAGCTTTAACTATTGCTTGTGGTGTATCTTTAAACTTTTGAACATTAAATTCAATTGTATTATTAGATAAAGTAAATTTATATCCTCTTTTTTTGATGTCATTTATTTTTACAGTTACTTTATTAAAGTTATTAAAATGATCTAAATATAAAATGTATGAATTATCTTCTTGTTTTAGTTCTTTAATCATTGCGTTTTCAATAATAAAGTTTCCTGATTTTAAACCATCAACTTTTTCACTTAGATTTATTTTAATTGCATAATGACCAAGTGTTTTAGATTTATCTTTTTCAATATATTTTTCTACATTTTTAACTTGAATGTCTTTTGTTTCTAATTTTTGTTTAGGTTCTAGTAAGTAATTAATAGTTTTATATGAAAAGTAAGCGTTATTTTTTATTATTTCAAACTTCTTATTTTCTTTTAATTTAAGACCTGCATTATCAATTGATTTTAAAATATTAGCATACATTTTAGAGTTTGTCTTAATTTCTAATTTATTAGGTGTTTCTGTTTTATCTCCCAATTGCTTATCAATTAAAATATCAATATCTTCTTTATTTTTTACAAAATTAGTAAGTTTTAAATTTCTAAAGCGTTGCCCAAACTCTCTTGTATTTCTTAAAAATACATCATCTTTAGTAAAATCATCATCATGTAATAAGAAAAATCTATATTCTTGTTTTTGATGACTTCCTTCTATACGATCTGAAGTAGCATCAAGATGGTATCATTGTCCATCTATTTCAACTAAATTTCAAACATGTTTTACACCACTTAAATCTCTAGGACTAACATCACTTGTAATTAGAGTTGATAAAATTCCTAGTTCATCCATTAACATTTGAAATCCCTTAGCATACCCAGTACATACTGTTTTTTTATTAACTAAAGCTGAATAAGCAGTTTGATTATCATAACTATTAGCTACAATATAATCAAACTTAACTTCTTTTGTCATTCAATCATATGCTTTAGTTATTTGTTCTAAAACAGGTAGATTTTTTCAACCTTCTTGTTCAACTATTTTTTTAGCTTCTTGTTTTGCTTTTAAAATATTGACTTCAACAATTGGAAGGATAGTAACTACTGATTTATATAAATTACCTTTATATTCAGCTCAAATTTCAACTACTTGAGCATCAGAACTATTTTTATATTGTTTAGCTGAAATTGTTCCATCAGCTTTTAAATTAACTAATGAATCATTATCTTCTTGATCTGCTCTTAATAGCTTATCAGTTGGAAATCTTAATCTTTGATATCACTTAACATCTTGAATCTCTTGATTAGTTTTTGAGTCAATTAATTTTAATTTTTCAGTTTTCTTTTCATTATCTAAAGTTAGATACTTTTTTTCTAATTTAAATTTAGGATGAGAATAATAATTTGATGCTATATTATGATCAAAAATTATCTCTTTAATTTTTTCTTCACTAAAATTATTTTCTTTAAATTCTTCAACATGTTGGTTTGGATAGAAATTTTCTAATTTAACTAATGATGTTTTAGAATAATTTGATAAATCTAAAGAATCATTAATTTTAATATCACTAATATTATTTACTAATAAATTAGAATTATTGTTTAATAAATTATTATTTAATTTTTTATAATTTTTTGCTAATGGAATTTCACCATTTTTTAAATTACTAGATAAACTACAACTTGTTGTAATTGCTGATATACCAATTAATGAACCTAAAACTAATGAACTTAAAATTATTTGCTTTTTATTATATTTTTTTATCATACTAATCAATCCTAATAAATACTTAGCTAATTTATATTAACATTAATTTTTATTATTTCATACTATGATAAGTGATTTTACAAATAAAAAAAGGCTTGATAAACAAGCCTAGTTAGTTTTCTTGATGGTGGAGATGGCGAGAATCGAACTCGCGTCCAAGATACACTAATACATACTTTCTACAGTTTAGCTAATTTTTTAATTAAAGTATCTAACTAAAATTAACTAAAGGTTAAATACTATTTGCAATTAATTTCAGATATATTTATTGCAATCATATATCCTATTAGACTTGGGTAATACGATTATAAATAAAGCCTAAAATATCTATAATGCGTGAAATACTATAACTAAACTAAGTAGTTATTAAGCAAACATATAGTTTGCTCCAGCTGATGCATTGTTGATCATAAATGCTGGCATTTCAAAGTTTTCTTCGTTTTCGTTTGCGTTTTTTCAAACCTAGTAGTATTTATAGTCTACAACACTACTGCTTATATGTACTGGTTATATCCTGTCAAATCCATGACATCCCCAGGATAGATATTTTATAATAAATTGAACTTAATTACTAGAATAAGTATAATTATTTATTACAAATTAATTATAAATTCTTTTAGCTTTATAACTTAAAATAGATAATTTTATTTTTTTGTTATTATTAATTAATAAGGAGTAAAATGGTAGATTTAGAAAATAAAGAACAAGAAATTTTAGAACTTTATGAAAATAAAGAGTTTGATAAATGCATAGAAATTATTAAAAAATTAAGATATGCTGATGTTGGAGAAATATTTAATTATTTAGATGAACAAATTGCTTTTAACTTATATAAAAAATTAGAAATAAATAAAGCTAGCGAAATATTTAATTATTTATCTTTTGATTTAAAAGAATATATCCTTACTAATTTGAGTCAAACTAAAATTAAACAATTAATTAATGACTTATATACAGATGATATTATTAATGCTGTTGAAAATATGCCTGTTGAAGTTGTTAAAAAAGTTTTTAATGCCGCTTCAAAAGAACAAAAAAAAGAAATTGCTAGCATTTTAAAATATGATATTGATACTGCTGGAAGTATTATGAGTGTTAATTTTTTATCTGTTAAACAAACTACTACAGTTTCTAAAACTATTAAAGAAATACAAAAAAATCACGATGATTATGATGAAATTGATGATGTTTTTGTAGTAAATAAGTTAAACCAATTAGTAGGAAGTATTGAAGTAAAAGATTTGATTTTAAACGATATGAATACTAAAATTGAAAATATTATGAATACTAAAGTTATTAGTATTAATTCAAACCAATCTCAAGAAGATGCAAGTAATGCTTTAAAAAAATATGATATTAGTACTTTAGCTGTAGTTGATAATAATAATGTTTTAGTTGGAATTATTACTTCAGATGATATTATTGATGTTTTAATTGAAGAAACTAATGAAGACATGCAAAAATATACTGGAATAAGAACAAATGAAACTAATTATTTTGATACTTCAATTTTTAAAATGTTTATTTCAAGAATCTGATCATTAGTTTTAATGTTAGGACTAACTATTATTACAAACACTTTATTATTAGTCTTTTTTAAAAATTATAATTGATCTCCAAGCACTCAATCAAAAGAAGAATTACTATTTATGTTAATTCCATTAGTTGTGATTTTATCAACAGTAATTATTTGTTGTGCTAATCAAACTTTAGTAATGATCAGAAGAGCAATTAGTTTAGAAGAAATTAATAAAAAAAGCTTAAAAACAATTGTTTTAAAAGAACTTGTAGTTTCTTTAATGATTGCTTTTGTTTTAATAGCTATTAATATTTTAAGAATGATTTTAATTTATGCAGTTCAATACAATGCCAATTTAACTAATATAAATATGTGAAATAGTATTTTAATTGCATCAATTGGTATTATAGCTAGTGTTATTTTTGCAAATCTTTTATCATTATTCTTACCATTAATTGTTAAAAAAATAGGAAAAGATTCATCTTCAGTTTCTCTACCATTATTTGCTTTAATTATTGATATTTTATGTGTTGGTGTATTTTTAGGAATAGGATTATTGTTTTAATATGAGGTTAAGAAAAAAGAATTGAACTGATGATTTTTTAAACCAACACTCTTTTTATTTAATTAATTATGATAATAAGAAAATAGATTTAAAACAAATATTTTTAAACAACAATCCAACTTGTTTAGAAATTGGTTGTGGTAAAGGACAATTTATAACAACTTTAGCATTAAAAAACCTAAATACAAACTATATTGGTATGGAAAAATCCTCAACAATCACTGGAGTTGCATTAAAAAAGAGTTTAAAAGAATTTGAAAATCAATTAAAAGAAATGACTAATCTAAAATATTTTAATAATTTTGCTGAAGATTTATCTCAAATGTTTTCAAGTGATTCTTTTAATAAAATTTATTTAAACTTTTCAGATCCATGACCTAAAGCTAGACATTATAAAAAACGTTTAACTTATGTTAAATTTTTAGATATTTATTCAGATATTTTAATAAAGAATGGCTATTTAGAATTTAAAACTGATAATGATTCATTGTACAATTTTACAATCGAACAATTAAACCTAACTAATAAATGAGAAGTCGTTCTAAATACTACAGATTTATATAATAATACTGAGCTTTTAAAAGATAACATTCCAACTGAATATGAAACTAAATTTCATTTAGCCAATAAAAATATTTATAAAATAGTAATTAAAAATTTAAAATAAAAATTAAACTTAAAATTAGAAAACAGCTCATATGAGCTGTTTTTTTTCTACAGTATATAAATGTAATTAATTATAAGATTAAAAAAATAATGTTTCTTATTTAAAAATATTTAATCATCTTAAAAGTAATAAAACTAGCAAAAAGCTAGTTGTAAAATTTTAATCCATTAAAGGTTCAATGATTTTTTTTAAATCAGTAGTTGTTTTTTCAATAATTTTTTTAAGTTTATTTCTTGAAATATTAAATTTTGTAAATATGTGCTTTTTTGGAACATCTCTTATATACATTTCAAAAATTGGTTTAGCAAGTTTATCATTACAATTTTTAAAATATAAATCTATGATTTCTTCTATAGCAAAGTTATAGCCCATATAATCTTCTTCTGAAACTATATTTTCAAGATGTTCTTGTTTTATAGAATTTGATAAACTCATATTTAATACTTTATGTCGATTATTAATATACTTGGTGCACGCATCTGTACATTTTCAAGTTACAGCATCAATAACTGATCATATAAACTTTTTTTTAATATTTTTAGCCTGATACACTTGTAACAATTCATCAAATGCTATTCAGGCATATGACATTAGATCATGATGTTCTAATGGAAGTGAATGAAATTTTGACATTGCTTTTTTAATACCATAATTAATCGGTGGTGATAATAACAAAAATAATTTTGTTTTATCTTCTAGCTCTAGCTTTGACAAATCCATTTCTAAGAATGGTTTAATTTTTTCTTCAATCTTAAAGCTCATTACTAAAGAATTCCTTAACATTATCTATATAGCTTTTTTATTTGAAATATAAGTAATTTCATTAATCTTTTATTTAAACACTAGTTATTTTATTAATTAGATTAATCTAATGAGGAATCAAGTAATAATAAGTAAATATCAAAGTATTCTTTTTAAAAATATTTTAATTATTTTTATAATTTTAACTATGATGTTATCAAGTTTTATAATCAAAAAATAAGCTAAATCTGTTATTAAAATTTGAATTTCTAATATTGGTAGGTAAAATTTAACAAATCTTTTCTTAACATTAGTAGTTTTTACTAATATTTTAAATAACTCTATTTTTTTAAAACTTGATTTAAGTCAGTATCTTTTATAAAATTTGCTCAAATATAAGAACTTTCTATTTATGTGGATTTTTTATAATAAGAATTTCTTATTTAAAGATAAACCTATATTGTGTATATTATTTATAAAATGTGTGTTAAATTAATAATAAAGTTTCATTTTAACTTGATATAAAATTTTGAAATTTAACAATTATATAGTTACTTCATATTTTTAAGACTTTTAAAAAAATAACATTCTTAATAGTGATTAATGAAATTTTTTGATGAATTTTTTGATGATAATTAAATCTAATAGATTTATAAAATTCTAAATATCTTTATTCTATTTTCCTTCCTATTCACTATAGTATTAGGAAAAAAATTTTAAAAGTAACCTAAAAAACTGAAAAATTCTAAAATTTTATAAATGACACTAATTTTAAAAAATTTATAAACCTTTTATTAATTAAAATAAAAACTATAATTGCTCATAATAAATAAGTAATTATAGTTTTTTTATATGTTATATAATTTATTAATCTAATAAATAATTAATTTCATTAGAATTCTATAAATTATTCTTTTTATAATTTAGAGACTATTTTAAACTTTTTATCAGAGAAATTGGTGGGGATATGTCATAAGATGTTTTTGATAACATTCTGATAATGGGGTTTTAAGAATCTCTCATCAAACCTCTTATATAAGTATTAAAATTAAATTATTTATTTATCTATGTCTTTAGTAATTTGTCATTTTGTTGACATAGTTATGTCTAATCTATATTTAGAAAACTTCGGTATGTTTAGTGTAATTTGTAAATTGTGTAAATTTTTATTTTAATAATATGAACGTTTTTTATAAGAACTTTAAATAATTCTTTAATTCATATCTTTGGTAAATGTCAAATATCTTAAAGATATATATTTATAATATGTGATTTTAAAGTTGATACTTATTAAAAATTTAAAAAAGAAGTTTTATTATTATTTGCTGAGTTAAATTTGAAATAAATTTTTTATTTTCTTTTTTAAATTTATTTTCATAACCTGTTATTAAATAATCTTTAAATTAAACTTTTTTACATCTCTTATTTGATAATAGATTAATTTTTATAAAGATTATTTCATAACTATAAAATGTATTTTTTGCTTTAACTAAAAGCATTTCGTGCATCTTCCAAACGTTATATTTTTCGTTTTTTATCCACACACTATTTTTTTATATGTTTTGTTTCAAAATTACAATATCTTTTTTTTAAAAAAATTTTCATAATATAAAAAGGGTAGATAAACACTAGGTTTTAAGGGATTTTTTGATTATTTCAAATAACTTGTATTTACAAATATTTTTCATAAGAAATTTATTAGATACTTTAAATCACTAAAAATATTTTTTTAAAATTCAAAAAATTATTAATTTATTATACCTTTAATAAATAAAAAGACAACTTGTAAAAGTTGTCTTATGTTATTACTATTTTAAAAATTTGATTATTTATTAAAGATTTCAAATAAAGTTCTTACTAAAACACCTTGTCCTCTACCAGCTTTATCTGCAGTTCCAGCTATATCAAAGTGAACAAATGGTTTTTCTTCAGCAAATGCACTTAAAAAAGCAGCAGCAGTAGAACTTCCAGCTTCTCTTCCCTTAGCAGCATTAGTTAAATCAGCATTTACACTATCTGCTTTAACTTTTTCTAAATGTTCATCAAAAATTGGCATTCTTCATACTTTTTCACTAGTTTTGTGTGATGCTTGAGAAATTAATTCTCATCTCTTATCACAATTTGTAAATACTCCAGTAGCAAAACTTCCTAAAGCAATTACCATAGCTCCAGTTAAAGTTGAAGCTTCTCAAATTTCAGTTGCTTGTTTTTCTCTAATTACATAAGTAATTCCATCAGCTAATACTAATCTTCCTTCAGCATCTGTATTATCAATTTCAACAGTTAATCCATTCATTGATTTTATTACTGATTGAGGTAAAGTAGCAGTTGACCCAATTCTATTATCTGTAAACATACCAATACCAACAACATTAACTTTAGCTTTCATTTTAGCTAATGCCATAACAGTTGATAGCATAATAGCAGCTCCAGACATATCAAATTTCATACCTTCCATAGCACTTGAAGGTTTTAAATTATAACCTCCACTATCAAAAGTAATTCCTTTTCCAACTAAAGCTTTTTTTGGTTCATTTTCATCACCAACATATTCTAAAACTACAGCTTGTGGTTCATATGGTGATCCTGCATTAACTGCTAAAAATAAGTTCATTCCTAATTTAGTAGCTTCTTTTTTATTTAAAACAGTAACTTTTAGTCCTTCAATTTCTTTTGCTTTTTGAACTACTTTTTCAGCTAAATATTCACTTGTTGCAATGTTTGGTGGAGTGTCTTGTAGCATTCTTGCAAAGTTTACAAATTCCATTTTAATAGCTTCTTTTTGTTCTAATTCTTTAACATCTTCATTTGTAATTAAGTTATATACTACTTCGTTTGGTTTAGTATCTTTTTTATAACTTACTTTATCAAAAGTTTCAAAAGCAATTGATTCATAAATTCCTTCAATAGCATCTTTTTTACATCCACACATATCAAAAAATACTAAAAATGAATCTACATCAACATTTATATTAAATTTATTAGTTGAAACAAATTTTTTAAAAGCATTTCTAATTTTAGTTTTTAAACATTTATGATCTTTTTTAATTACCATGTAAATAGTTTTATCTTCACTAATAAATGTAGTTGATAAATCAGCATCTGATACATAAGGTTTATTATTAACTTCTGTTAAACAAACTAATGTTAGTTCTTCTTTTTTATCATTAAATTTAATCATATATATCTCCTTTGGTTATTTAAATATATAATAACACTTTAAACTACCTAATAATTAATATTAAATATGTAGATATTAATACTAATATATAATTTTACACTTTTAAATTCACAATAAAAAAACTGAAACTAATTGTTCAGTTTTTAATTATTTTAATTATTTTTAATAATAATTTTATGTTTTGATAAATACTCAACTTGATTATTTTTAATAGATATTTTATTTATAATTTCATCAATTTCAAATTGATATTCTAGATTATCAATTTTTCCATAAATATCAATAATTATTTGTTGATCTTTAACATTTTTAAAATTATAACTACCATTATCAAATCTTAAAATAGCTGAATTATTTTTAACAAATATTAAAATATCATCTCACTCAACATCAAAATTATATAAACAATTTCCTTGATAAACTTTTGATTTATCATCTAATTTATATCAAGATCCATCTGGTAAAAACACATCTCTATTAGTTGAATTTTGTTTTAATATTGGACATATTAAAAGATTTTCTCCAATATAGTATTGATCATCAATTAATCTAGCAATTTTATTATTTTGATTTTCTAATACCATTGGTCTTAAAATTGGTAAACCTTTAGTAATTGATTCAAATTCTCAAACTTTAAATTCTGGTAATAAAATCTTTTTAAATTTTGCTCATTTAATTGAATTATTTAAAGTGTTTTTATCAAATCTTCAAGGCTCTCTTTGTCCTAAAGCATGATATCTTGAAAAAGTATTTAACATTCCTACTTGAGTTCAACGATTATATAAATCTAAGCTAAAATCACTAGATTGGACAAATCCACCAATATCAGTTCCTCAAATTACTTCACCAGCTAAACTTAAAGAAAGACCTGCTTGCAAATGATTTTTTAAATCACTAAAACTAGTTATACTATCTCCAGATCATTTACCAACAAATTTTTGAGTTCCAATATATCCCGGACGACTAACTACAACATTTCTACCAGTTCCAAAAAACTCTTCACCAGCTTCATAACAACACTTAACATATAAATACATAAAATATTGCTTAAAATCTTTTGCTTTATAACCATTATACAAAATAGCATCAGCTGGTAAACCATCCCCATAATCAGGTTTAACAAATCTTAATCCTAATTTAAATAGTTTTTTGATTTGATCTTTATATCAGTTATAAGCTTTTGGGTTTGTAAAATCAATTATGTAATTATTTTCTTGATATGTTTCAGTTCCTGTTCAAGGATGAGCATAGTTTCCATTTTTACTTTTAACTAATAAATCATTTTCAAATAAAAATTTAGAATTTTCTAATCCATCATTTTGAATGTATGGATTAATTCAAAAACACATTTCTAAACCATTAGCTTTAACATCATCAAATAGTTTTTTAAAATCACCAAAAGCATCAGTATTGTATTCAAAATTACAACTTTTTGTATATCTATTTTTTAATCATTTAGGATCTAAAGTAATAACATCTAGTGGATAATTTAATTCTTTTACTTTATTAATAGCTTCAAATAATTCTTCATAGTTATGATAATAAAGTCTATTTAATCAAACTCCATATCCAATATCTGGAACTTTTGAGATTCTATTAGTTAATAAAGTATAACTTGATACTAATTCTTTTAAATTATTATTACTAAATAAATATAAATCTAAATAATCCTGATCAACTTTAAAAGATAAGATATCAGTTGTTGGAGAACCTATTTCAAATGTTGTTTTACAACTTGTATTAATTAAAAATCCTCAATTATTTGTTGAATATAATAAAGGCAAACCATTATAGGCTAAATCATTATTTGTTACACAAGAATTATCAGTATTTCAAATAACTGATTCAACTCCATTTTTAACTAAAGGTCTAAATTTTTCACCAAGTCCATAAAATTTTTCATCATTTTCAATATCAAATGACATGAAGATTTTTTGATTTTTGTTTTGATCAATTTCAATTCCTAAATTAGGATTAATAAACCCTTCAAAAAATTGATAACCAGTTCTTAGTGTAGTTCTTGTTTTTATTTGATTATTACTATCTATTATTTTTAATACAAAGGGATTAATATTAAAAATTAGTTTTTCATTATTTTTTAAATCGATAATAATTTCTTTATTAGTTTTTATATAACTAATTTTTTCTGATTTTAAATTATTATTTAAATGCTCATTAAAAACTTTATTAATTGATCTTTGAGATAATTTTAAGTTGATAATATTTGATTCAAATAGTTTGATTTGAAATGTTGCTTTTTGTAAATTTGAAAAAGTGATTTCAATAAATAAACTACTATCATTAGTTCAAAGATCAGATACTTTTGTTGTTATTCAATATTCGTTTTTAGGATCAAAGATTCTTTGTTTAATTGGAAATGAATATTCTAACATTTCACTTGTGATATTATTTGGCTTTGGCATTTTTATTTCTTTCTAGTAATTCTAATATTTCGCCTTTATAAATATCAGCTTTTGGTCCATAAACAATTTGTAAAGAACTACCTTTATTTAAAACACCCACTGCTCCAGTTAATTCTTTAAACTTATTATCAACTTTAGCTTTATCTTTTACTTTAACTCTTAATCTAGTCATACATGCATCAACATCATCTAAATTATCTAATCCACCTAATAAATTAACTATTGTATTAATAGTTTGATCGGATTTTGTTTTAGCTGATTTAGTTTGCTTTTTAGCTGGTTGATCTTCTTTAATAGTTGTAATTTCACTAGTTGATGTTTCATCATTAGTAAATCCAGGAATTGCTGGTTTGAATTTTTTAGTAAAGAAGTAAAATACTGCAAAATAAATTCCACCAAATGCTATTGTTACTAATAATAATCATAATCCTTGAATTCATAAAATACCTTTTAATCCAATACCACTAACTGAAGTTGGAGCAAATACAAATAAGTATTTAATTAATGTTTCAATTCCACCAAATGCATGAATTCTCATTGGAATAAAATCACTAATTCCAAATGCTATTCCAGTTAAAATTGCATGTAAAACATATAATAAAGGAGCTGAAAACATAAAAATAAATTCAATAGGTTCAGTAACTCCAGTTAATAAACAAGCTGCTAATCCTGAAAAATAAATTGAAGAGTATTTAGCTCTTTTTTCTTTAGGAATTGCAAATGCCATACCTAATCCAGCACCAACTAATGAACCTGATGAAGTAATCATTTGTCCAACTTTAAATCTAACTGGAACAACTGAATCTAAAACAATTTCATAAGCTTGTTGCATTGTTAAGCCATTTACATTATTATGTTTTGCTGCATAATCAGCTCATCCGCTTTTTACATTACCTAATGCAGTAATTCAACTTAATCAGATTTTTTCTTGCCCTTGTGCTTTTAAAGCTTCTTTATTATTTTCTAAACTGTTGAAGAATTCAGCAATAACTTTAGCATTTTCGTTTGTTGTATTAATAAATTGACTAGCACTTGTAAAATCTACACTTCCACCTAATTGACTATAATTCATAGGAATTGTAATCATGTGGTGTAATCCAAATGGTAATAATAATCTTTCTGAAGTTCCATATAAAAATGGAGCTAAGAATTTTAATTTTTGTTCTTTTGCAAAGAAATTACCTAAATGATTAATTACAGTTTGAAATAATGGTCAAATTAATCCAATTCCAACTGAAATTGGTAATACTATAATAATCACCATAAATGGAACAAATCTTGCACCATTAAAAAATGATAATGCTTGTGGTAATTTATTAAAATTGTAATACTTATTATAAATTGTCGCACCAACAAATCCCATTATAATTCCACCAATGGCATCATATCTAATTGACATTACTCCTTCTTGGCTACTAAAAAATAATTCGTGTTTTTCTCATCTACCTAAAATATAATTTAAGAATTGTATTTCACCAGCTTCAGTTGTTCTTGTTATAAACATTGAAGAACCAACAGCTAATAAAATAAAGTAGGCAAAAGCAGCAGCAAATGATCCACCATATCTATTTTTAGATCAAGTACCACCAATTGCAACAGCAAATAATAAACCCATATGACTAAAAGCTGCTCAACCAACAGTTTCAATAACCCCACCAATTTGATTGAAAACTTTAGCTGAAGCTTTAATTTGTCCTAGCCCTAATGGACCAATTATTTTTCCTAAAATAATTGTTAGTCCAGCTGCAGGTAAAAGAGCAACAAAAGTCAAAATAGATTTAGCAAATTTTGAAAAAAATTCGTGTAAGTTACTCTCTTTAGCTTTTCTAAAATCTAGTAATTTTTTCATTCTTTTCCTTTCTAGTTCACAAAATATATTTTATAGAGAATTTTTATTTTTTTAGTTTATGATTTAGAAAAAACTAGATTTTAAAAACAAAAAAAGAACTAGAATAACTAGTTCTTTTATAAATTATTTAATTAATTATTTTTCAATTGAAATAACTGTTCCAGCACCAATTGTTCTTCCACCTTCACGGATTGAGAATTTAGTTCCTTCTTCAACAGCAACTGGTTTGATTAATTGGATTTCCATTTCAACATTATCACCAGGCATTACCATATCAGTTCCTTCTGGTAAAGTAACTTCTCCAGTAACATCAGTTGTACGGAAGTAGAATTGAGGACGGTATTTATTAAAGAATGGTTTGTGACGTCCACCTTCTTCTTGAGTTAAAGCATAAACTGAAGCTTTTAATACAGTATGTGGTTTAATAGTTCCAGGTTTTGCTAAAACTTGTCCACGTTCTACTGAATGTCTATCAACACCACGTAATAATGCTCCAACATTATCTCCAGCTACAGCAAAATCAAGTAGTTTTCTAAACATTTCTAATCCAGTAACAACAGTTTTAGTTGGTTCTTCTTTTAATCCAATAATTTCAACTTCTTCGTTTACTTTTACAGTTCCACGTTCAACACGTCCTGTTGCAACAGTTCCACGTCCAGTAATTGTAAATACGTCTTCAACTGGCATTAAGAAAGTTTTATCAGCATCTCTTTGTGGAGTTGGGATGTATTCATCAACTGCTGCCATTAATTCATTAATTGCTCCAGTTCATTTTGAATCACCATTTAATGCTCCTAAAGCTGAACCTCTAATAACTGGTGCTCCTTCTCCATCAAAGTCGTATTCAGTTAATAGATCTCTAATTTCCATTTCAACTAGATCGATCATTTCATCATCTTCAACCATATCACATTTGTTTAAGAAAACAACGATTTTTGGAACTCCAACTTGTCTTGATAATAGAATGTGTTCTCTAGTTTGTGGCATTGGTCCATCAGTTGCAGCAACAACTAAAATAGCTCCATCCATTTGTGCTGCCCCAGTAATCATGTTTTTAACATAGTCAGCGTGACCTGGGCAATCTACGTGTGCATAGTGTCTATTAGCAGTTTTATATTCAACGTGTGCAGTATTAATTGTAATACCACGTTCTCTTTCTTCTGGGGCATTATCAATATTTGCATAATCTTTGAATTCTGCGTTACCTTGTTCAGATAAAACTTTAGTAATAGCAGCAGTTAATGTAGTTTTACCATGATCAACGTGTCCAATTGTTCCAATATTAACGTGAGGTAAACTACGGTCAAATTGTTCTTTTGCCATGTTTTTTTCTCCTTAAAAATTTCTATACAAATCAAGAATAATAGATATATTTCTACTATTTTGTCTGCCCCTTTTGGGGCGTTTTTACTATTATATATTTTACACTTATTTAATACTTAATTCAAAAAATATTATTTACCTGATTTTTTGATAATTTCATCAGCAATTGCTTTTGGAGCTTCTGCATAATGACTAAATATCATAGTGTAATTTCCACGTCCTTGAGTAAATGAACGTAATTCAGTAGCGTATCCAAACATTTCAGTTAATGGTACTTTAGATTTAATTGTTTGAGCATTTCCTCTTTGTTCTGAACCTTCAATTATTCCACGTTTTGAAGAAATATTTCCCATAACATCTCCATAATATTCATCTGGAACTGTTACTTCAACATTCATAATTGGTTCTAAAACAACAGGATTCATTTTTTTAGAAGCTTCTTTTAAAGCCATTGAAGCAGCAATTTTATATGCCATTTCATTTGAGTCAACTTCATGCATTGATCCATCAACAATAGTTGCTTTAACATCTATCATTGGATATCCTGCAATAACTCCGTTTCTTAAAGCATTTTCTAACCCTACACGTGCTGAGTTAATGTATTCTTTTGAAACACGTCCTCCAGTAATTTTATCAACTCATTCAAATCCTTTGTCTTTGTTTGGTTCAAATTCGATCACAACATGACCATATGAACCACGTCCTCCAGATTGTTTGATATATTTACCTTCAGCTTTTCCTGGTGATTTAATAGTTTCACGATATGAAACTTGTGGTGCACCAACATTAGTTGCTACATTAAATTCACGTTTCATACGATCAACAATAATATCTAAGTGCAACTCACCCATACCAGCAATAATTGTTTGTCCAGTTTCATCGTCTGTATAAGTTCTAAAAGTTGGATCTTCTTCAGCTAATTTTGATAAAGCAATACTCATTTTTTCTTGGTCAGCTTTAGTTTTTGGTTCTAATGCTAATTGGATAACAGGTTCAGGAAAGACCATTGATTCTAAAATGATTTCTCCTTTTTCATCACATAAAGTATCACCAGTTTTAGTATTTTTTAAACCAACAGCTGCAGCAATATCACCTGAATAAACTTCTTCAATTTCAGTACGGTTATTTGCATGCATTTGTAAAATACGTCCAACACGTTCTTTTTGTTGTTTAGTTGAATTTAATACATAACTACCTTTAGTTAAAATTCCTGAATATACTCTAAAGAATGTTAATTTTCCAACAAATGGATCAGTCATAACTTTGAATGCTAATGCTGAAAATGGTTCAGTATCATCAGCGTGTCTTTCAACTTCTTCACCTGTTGGTAAAATTCCTTTAATTGATGGGATATCTAAAGGTGATGGTAAATAATCAACAACAGCATCTAATAATAATTTAACACCTTTATTTTTAAATGCTGAACCAGCTAATACTGGGAAGAAATCAGCATTAATTACACCTTTTCTAATTGCTGATTTTAATTCAGAAATACTAATTTCTCCACCATCTAAAAATTTCATTAATAATTCTTCATCATATTCAACAGCAACTTCAACTAAATGTGCTCTTAATTCTTTAGCTTGTTCTAATAAATTAGTTGGAATTTCAATTTCTTTATAATTTTCTTCAGGTTTTCCATCAAACTCATAAGCTTTCATTTCAACTAAATCAATAATACCTGTGAAGTTTTCTTCAGCTCCAATTGGTAATTGAATTGGGGCAGCTTTAGCACCTAATCTATCACCAATAGTTTTTACTGAATAAATAAAATCAGCACCTGTTTTATCCATTTTATTAACAAAAACAATACGAGGAACTTTATAATTTGTTGCTTGTCTTCAAACAGTTTCAGTTTGAGGTTCAACACCAGATTGACCATCTAAAACAGCAACAGCACCATCTAAAACTCTTAATGAACGTTCAACTTCAACAGTGAAATCTACGTGACCAGGAGTATCAATGATGTTAAATCTTGTGTTTTTTCAGAATGCAGTTGTAGCAGCAGATGTAATAGTAATCCCACGTTCTTGCTCTTGAGCCATTCAGTCCATTTGTGAAGCACCTTCATGTGTTTCACCTATTTTGTGAATTTTTCCAGTATGAAATAAAATACGTTCAGTAGTAGTAGTCTTACCAGCATCAATATGAGCCATAATACCAATATTACGAGTATTTAATAAACTGTATTCTCTAGCCATTTGCTATTTTCCTTTCTAATTTGATTATCAACGATAATGAGCAAACGCTTTATTTGCTTCTGCCATTTTATGAGTATCTTCACGTTTTTTAACTGATCCACCAATATTATTTGATGCATCAATAATTTCATTAGCTAATTTAATTGTCATAACTTTTTCGTTTCTTAATCTTGCATAATTAATTAATCAACGTAAAGCTAAAGTGATTTGTCTTTCAGCTGAAACTTCTACAGGAACTTGATAGTTAGCTCCTCCAATACGACGAACTTTTAATTCTAAGTGAGGTTTAATATTTTCAATAGCTTTATTAAATACTTCAATTGGTTCTTTATTAGTTTTTTCTTTAATTATATTAAATGCATCATAAATAATTGACTGAGCAATTCCTCTTTTACCATCTAACATAATTTTATTAATTGCACGAGTAACTAATTTAGAATTATAAATTGGATCTGCTAAAACATCTCTTTTTTCTGCTCTATTTTTACGCATGGTAATAACTCCTTTCTTTTTAATATAAATATGCTACTTTTAATGTGTTCTTTTTAATTCATATACACACTTATTAATTTGATTTATTATTTTTTAACTTTTGGTCTTTTTACTCCATATAGTGAACGTCCTTGAGAACGTTTTGCTACACCTTGAGTATCTAAAGTACCTCTAATTACGTGATATCTAACCCCAGGTAAGTCTTTAACACGTCCACCACGAATTAAAACAACACTGTGTTCTTGTAAGTTGTGTCCTTCTCCAGGAATATAAGCATTAACTTCCATTCCATTTGTTAATCTAACACGAGCGTATTTACGTAACGCTGAGTTAGGTTTTTTAGGTGTCATTGTTGCAACACGCGTACATACTCCACGTTTTTGAGGTGATGCGATTTTTGTAACTTTTTTAATTAAAGTATTAATCCCTCTGTTTAAGGCTGGAGCTTTGGTTTTTCATGTTTTTGCTTTACGGTTAACTTTAACTAATTGGTTAATTGTTGGCATGTATTTTCCTCCTTTCACATTTCCGAGTGTATTGAATTAACACGTTTTATATTATATATAAAAATAAGTTAGTTTCAACAAAATCATACTAATTAAAAAAATAATATTTTAAAAATAAAATTTTTATAATAAAGGTTGAATAATGTTATAAATTTTAATTACTATTTTTCTAAATCAGTTAATGTTTTTATTTGGTAAATGATCATATAAATAACTGTTTTTAAAATCTTGTTCAAATTTATTTGAAATAGTTTTATTTAATGATTTAGAATAAACTAATCCCATTGTTTGTTGATCTGCAAATAAAGCTCTAAAATCAAGATTTGTTGATCCAATAAATGTAATTTCATCATCAAATAAATAAGTTTTATTATGATTAAAAACATTATTAATAGAATAAATTTTAACTCCAGCTTTATATAATTCTCTAGTTCATTGTTTTGTTTGATCTAATAAAAAAGCTTTATCAGTTAAACCTGGAATTAAAATTCTAACATCTAATTTTGAATTAGCAGCATTAATTAAAGCAGTTCTAATTTCTTGAGGAGGAATAAAATATGGAGTTGAGATTCAAATTCTTTTTTGAGCTGAATTAATTAAATTAATAAAAATAGATAAATGTAAAGGTTCTTCATGATTTGGTCCACTTGAAACAATTTGAACTAATTGATCTTTACATTTAACAGAATAGACATTATCTAAATCTAAATCTTGTTTAATTGAATTTTTTTTAAAACTTGGTTTATAAAAATCATAATCACTAATAAAAATACGTTGAATTTCACTTACAGCATTACCTGTAATTTTTAAAGAACAATCATTTCAATAACCAAACTTATTATCTAAATTAATATATTCATCACCAATATTAATTCCACCAATATAACCAATTTTATTATCAATTATTATATCTTTTCTATGATCTCTATAATTTGCTGTTCATTTAATAAATGGAAATCTAATTGGTGCATAACAAACAATTTGACACCCATATTCTAATAACTTAATTTTTGCTTCTTCAAATAATGTATAACTTCCAGCAAAATCATAAATTATATAAACTTTAACATTTTCTTTTAATTTTTTAATTAATAAATTAGTTAATTCATCTAATAACTTACCATCTTTAAAAATATAAAAATTTAATAGAATATAGTGTTTAGCATTTTTAATATCTTTAAACAAATTTAAAAATAATTGATTACCATTTTCTAAAAACTCAACTTTACTATTTAAAAAAATATTATTAGTTTGTGAAATAGAAGCTGTTTTAAAAGCACGTTTAAATTGCGGAATTTGATTAGTTAAAATTTGATCAATTTGTTCTAATTCATTTTCTGAATGTTTGTTTTTAATGTCTAAAAATTTGTAGTTTTTTGTAATTTTATACTTATAAGATCTACCAAAAAATAAATAAGATAAAACTCCGATTATAGGAATACAAACAATAAAACAAAATCATCTAATTCTTGTTTCAAATCTTCTTTTTTTATCAGCTAATACTATAAAAGCTCAAATAATTGCAAGTAAATGAAAAATTCCAAATCCAATTAAAGGTCAAGTAAAAAAATAAATGTTTAATAGCAACAAACCAAATATTGTTAAACCAAACATAAAAATTAAAGATAAAACTGTAACAATCGGCTTTTTCATTATTTTTTCTTCCTTTTAATATCTAATTTACTAATTCATTTATTGTTTTTAATAATTAAAAGATTAAAAAAGACTGGTGTTAATTGTTTAATGTTTTTAATATAATTTTCATTACATATCATTTCTAAATTAAACAAACTATATGAGTATTTATAATTTAGTTGCAAGCTTAAATACTTTTTAATATAAATAAATAAAATTAATCAATAACAATAACTATAAGCAAGCATTTTTTTATCATTTTCAAACATTAAACTAAAACTATTACTAATATAGTGATAAATTTGATGATTATTAAAATAAGTATTTATAAAATCAGTGCTAAATTTAATATCATACTGTTTAGCAATTTCTATTAGTTGTTTTTCATAATTTATATCTAAACTATTGTATTTTCTATTTGTTGCAATTTTTTTTATAGTTATATTGATTTGATTTAATTTTTGTTCTGATAGACTTTTATAAAATTTGTGATAAAGATAATAAATACAAAAATTTATAAAAGAAATATTAGCTCAAAAGTTTTTATAATTTAAGTTATTAATTTTTAAAATAATAATAAAGTTGTTTAATAAAATATTTGATTTTTTATTAAAATCAGTGTTTTTTAAATAAATATCTTCTAGTTGATTATTTTTTAAAAAATCTAAAAACAGCCTTTTCTTTTTTACTAAAGCTAAGTTTTTTTTAATAATTTTTCTTTTCATTTTATCACCACTAAATTACTTTTATTTTATAAAAAAATAGGCTTTATTTGAAATAAGCCTATTTAATGAAAGTTATTTTTTAAAACATTTGCTAATAGCAGAGTTATATAAAAGTTAGTATTTAAAATTAAAATATTTTTAAAAATTATAACATAACTACTTTTTATTAAACTACACTACTTTAATTAGCAAAATAAAAATAACTACTATGTAGTAGTTATTTAGTCATTATTTTAATCTATTTAATAAAGGAACAACAAACTTAGATGCTTCTAAATTAGTTGTGCTTTGTCTTACATATAAAAATGATCTATGTTGACAATCAGCAGCCATTACTTTTCTTAATTCTTTTACTACAAACTTACTTTTAATGTTTGGAACAAAATAAAATTCTATTAACGAAATTCCTTTAGGAACAATTGCATCTAAAAGTTCTAAAACATCAATTTCATTTTTTGAATATAACCCAATTAATTGAAAAGTCTTATTATTAATTGAAAATATAACAATAGCATCTAAATTAGAAATATAAAACACATTGTTTCTATAGTATTTTAATAAACTATAAATTGGTAGTGCACCATCTTCTCTAATATAAAATAAAGAATTGTTTTTACTACTGTGAAATAATTCATCTTTAACAAACTCAAAATCAGCTTGATTAGTATCTAAATCTAATCTTTTTAAAACACTTAATTTTGCTTCTTTGTTAGGATCTCATTGCATAAAATAAGTATATTCTTTTATTTTTTTAAAACCATTTCTAATCAAAACTTCATCATTTTCTACATTTGAAAAAGTATAAATAAAATCAGAAATGTTTTCATATTTTTTAACAACTCCTTGAATTAATTCATTAACCATTAAAGGGTTGCTTTCTTTTGCTTTTGTAAAAGTATTAGTTAATAAAATTGTATTTAAAACAGTTTTATTAATAATTGCTTTACTTTTAATAAAACCACTAACTGCTAAAACACCATTTCTTTCATTAACAATAGTTACTGGAATATAAGCTGAATCAAAATTATTATTAACCATTCACTCTTCAAAAGTTTTTGGTCCTCTTTTTTTAATGATAGTATGCATCTCTTGTAAAAAGTGCTTGTTGTCTCTGTAGTTAAATACTAAACTATGTGAGTTCATATGTTTAAGTTCCTTTATATTCAATATAAATATATCATAATTTTCTAGATTTTAGAATGACTAGGTAGTTAAAAACCTATAGATATTTAGTTAATAATATGGTATAAAAATCTTTTACCTTAAATATTTTTTTATAATGCTGCTATATATTTTTGAGGGTTTATTATTTAGTTGTGTATCAAAAAATACTTCTATATTTTTATTAAAATTAATTAAATCGTTTTCTTTTATTAAAGGTTTAAAGTTGTGTAAATTAACGCTTGTTGAAATAATAGGTCCTGTTTTATTAATAATTTGTTTGATATCTTCTCTTTTAACTAATCTAATAGCAATACTTGAGCTTTTAGTTTTAAAAATAACAGTAGTAGGTTCATCATTTAATAAATAATCTTTATCAGTTAAGTCAGTAATTTCTAAATCATTTAATTGATCTAAACTAGAAATCAAAACAATTAAAGGCTTAGTAATATCAGCATTTTTTACTTGATTAACTCTAATTTGATTTTCTAAACTATAAATAGCTGATAATCCATAAATAGTATCAGTTGGTAAAATAATAATTTGATTATTTTTTAATAGCTCTACAGCTTTATTTATTTTTATATCTGTTAACATAATAAATCCTATTTTCTAAATAATTTCTTATTTTTAAATTGGTTTTTAACAAAATCAATTGCTAATCTTTTATCTAACATTCCTTTTAAAATAATACAAAATCCAGTAATAGTTGAAACTACTAAAAAACTAATACATACACTTATAATGTAACGATCATTAAAAATCGAATCTATTTTTTGATCAATGTTATTTAATAAAAATAGTTTTTGATCAATGCTTTCAAATACTTTTTGTCCTGTAATTTGTTTGATTGCCTGAATATAATTTGATCCAATAATTTGCTCATTATTAGAAGTATTTCAAGCGATTAATAATTTATGTAATTCAAGTTGGGAAATAAAAATACTTAATATTAATAATGATATTAAAATTGATAATAATATAAACTTAGTTCTTAAAACTAATTGTGATGATTTTTGACCTCTAATTGAAATAGTTAATAAAAATAAAACTGTTGATAAAGTAATACCTAAAAAAATAATTGGTGAAGATAGTATTAATAAAGGACTACTTTTAGTTAAATTTAATTGATTTTTATATTGATCAAAAATCGTATTTCAATTTTGATAATCTTTTAATAAATTAGGTAGTTGGTGTGTTCAATAAATTAATGATTTTTCACTACCTCTAGTTGAAATTGCAACAATATAAATTAGTATTGGAAAACAAATCATCAATACTAAAATAATTAATCAATTAGATAAAGTTTTATCAGTAAAAGAAAATAAATTATTTACATATAATTTGATTCTATTTTGATAAATCACTTTATTTTTTTGAACAAAATAATTTATGTATTTATCTTCACTATTTTTTTCATATTCAAAAAAAGTAATATTTTGTAAAGAAATACTTGTAACAAACATTAAAAAGATTTGTACAAAAATAATTCATCAAATATTATTAACATCAATTCAGTTATAAATACTACTTGTATTTTTTTCAAATTCGATAAATTGTGTAGTAATCTTTTTAAAATCACTGATTTTATTATCTAATCCACTAATTACTTGATAGTTAAAAAAGTCTTGAAAATACCCATAAAAATATTGAGAAATTCCTTGAAATAAAATAGTTAAAATTCCAAAAATAATAATTAAAGCAATAATTGCTTGTTTATATCTTTTATTATTGGACATATTTACTAATGCTTTAAAACTAATAAACATCGTAATAACAATTGCCATAAATACTAAAGCACTAATAGCTAATCCTCAAATTTGAGACTTACTTGGCAGATCTACATATTTTGAAATAATACTATAATTTGCAAAATAAAAACTTAAAGATTCATGTTTAAAAATTAAGTGTAAATAAGCATAAAAAGGTAGTAGTGTAATTAAAAAAACAACTAATCCCAAAATAGCTTTTAAATAAATAGAAAAGTTTTTTTGTTCAATTTTAGGATCAATATCTTTAATTCTCATTGAAAATTTATTATTTATTATTTTAATTTTAAAGTTTTTATTTTTATACATATTTGTCCTTAAAAATTTTTAATAATTAAATTTCTTCAATAATCATTGTAGTCTTTTTTAAATTCTCATTTATATTTTAAACAATTATTAATCAATAATTGTTCTATTGAGTCTTTTTGTAATCATCCAAACTCTAAAACAATTAAAAAGTTTTTATTAGTATCAACAATTTTATCTATATTTTTAATTAAAATTTCATAAAAATATAAGCCTTTGTTTGGTGCAAATAAAGCAATACTTGGTTCAAAATCTATTACGTTTTTATCTATATTTTGATCATTTATATCAATATATGGAGGATTACAAATTATTAGATTTGCTTTTAGATTATTTTTAATTAAAACATCAATAAAATTTCCATTTAAACAAGTGGTATTTGTTAAATTAAATTTCTTAATATTTTTATTAGCTACTTTTAAAGCTTTATAAGATATATCAGTTAAAATCACTTTATTTTGATCATTTAATAAAGCACAACTAATCCCTAAACACCCACTACCAGTACACAAATCAACTATTAATAAATTATTATTATTTTTAACAAATTCACTAACATGATCAATTATTAATTCAGATTCATTTCTTGGAATTAAAACATCTTTATTAATAAAAAAATTATTAGAATAAAAATATTTACTTTTTAAAATGTAAGCTAAAGGGTAGTTTTGTTTTAATAAATCAAGTATTTGATCTATTTTATAAATTTGTTTTTTTGTTAATTTATGATCTAAATTACTAATAATTCATTGGTAATCTTTATTTATAATATGTTCTAAAATATGATAAACATCAGCCTTATTCAGACTGATGTTAGTGTTTTTTATTTTATTTAAAACATTAAAAATAGTGTTATTCATTGTTTTTTTCTAATTGCTCAGCTACTTTTTGACGTTGTTCTTCATTAATTAAAGCAATAATAAATTCATCAATATTACCTTCCATAACTTGATCTAATTTATTTAAAGTTAAACCAACTCTATGATCAGTAACACGATTTTGTGGGTAATTATAAGTTCTAATTTTTTCAGATCTAGCACCAGTTCCAACTGCATTTTTTCTTGTTGCATCAGCTTGAGCTTGTTGTTTTTCAACTTCAGCTTCATAAACTTTTGCTCTTAACATTGTCATTGCTATATCTTTATTATCATGTTGAGATCTTCCATCTTGACTAGTTACAACAATTCCAGTTGGTAGATGTGTAATTCTTACTGCTGAATCAGTAGTGTTAACATGTTGACCACCAGCTCCAGAAGCTCTATATGTATCAATTCTTAAATCATTTGATTTAATTTCAATTTCAACTTCACTCATTTCAGGTAAAACTGCAACAGTTGCTGTTGAAGTTTGAATTCTTCCTTTAGCTTCAGTTTTTGGAACACGTTGGACACGATGAGCTCCTGATTCAAATTTTAATTTAGAATAAACTCTATCACCTTTGATCATAAATACAACTTGACTATAACCACCAGCTTCACCAACTGATGCTTCTAAAATATTTATTTTTCAATTTTGAGTTTCAGCATAAAGTTTATACATTCTTAAAAGATCACCAGCAAAAATATTAGCTTCATCTCCACCAGCAGCCCCTCTGATTTCAACAATAACGTTTTTATCATCATTTGGATCTTTTGGTAATAACATTTCTTCAATTACTTGTTGTAAATGTTCAACTTTATCATTATTTTCATCTAATTCAATTTTTGCTAGTTCAATTAATTCTTGATCTTTTTCATTTTCTAATATAGCTTTAGCATCTTTTATATGTTCAACTGCTTGTTTATATTCAACAAATTTTTCAACAACTTCTTCTAAATTAGATTTTTCTTTGTTTAGTTCAGTAAATTTTTTAATATCTTTTAAAATATTTTCATCTTCTAAATCTTTTAAAATTTGAAGCAATCTTTTTTGCATTGTTTCTAATGCTTCATATGTTTTAGCGTTCATAATTACACTTCCTTTTTAGGAGCTATAAAACAGTTTCTACATCTTGCTTCATAACTTTCTTTTCCGTCAACTAAAATTAAAGGAGAATCTCATAAAGCAGGTTGACCATTAACAATTCTTTGAGATCTATTTGCAAAATTTCCACATAAATGACATCTAGCTCTTAGTTTAGTTACAAATTCTGCTGTTACTAATAACTTATCAACGTTTTTAAATGGTAAGCATCTAAAGTCTTTATCTAATCCATTAACTATTACAATAATTCCTTGATTTGCTAATTGTTCAATTAACTCAACAACTTGTTCATCAAAAAATTGTACTTCATCAATTCCTATTACATCAACTTGTTGAATTTGATTTTCTTTTTCAATAATTTGTTTAATTTCATCACTTGAATGTACTAAATAAGAATCTAATTTACTTCCTGAATGTGAAATTATATTTTCAACTGAATATCTATTATCAATACTTGGTTTAAAAGCTAATACTCTTTTTTTAGCATAACTTAAAACTCTTAAACGTCTTATAAATTCTTCAGTTTTTCCAGCAAACATACAACCTGTAATTAGTTCAATTCAACCCATTTTATTAGAATTATATGCTTCTATTTCATTAATATCTAATTCTGTCATTTTATTGTTCTCCTTTAATTAATTGTTCTAAATCATTAATTAAATCATTAATTTGATCTAATGAACTAATTTCAGCTCCACTAGCTAATCTATGACCTCCACCATTATATTTATTTGCAATTTTATCAATACTAAAATCTCTACTTCTTAGTGATACTTTTAAAATATCTTCTACTTGTATAATTGTAAATCAAATTTTAATTTCTTTAATTCCACTCATAGCTGAAAGTGCTAATTTAGTTTCTTCATAACTCAAATCTCAACCTTTTAAATCTTCATCTAATAAAACAATATAAGCAATACCAGTATTAGTTAATTTCATTTTAGAAAAACTATACATCACTCATTGTCTTAATTTTAAATCTGATACATATAAAAAGTCATTTGCTTTTTTTAAATTAGCTCCAGCTTCTAATAGCTTAGATGCAACATAAAAAGTTGTTTGATTAGTTTTATCATATAAAAATCTATTTGAATCAGTTAATAAGCCTAAATATAAATTATAAGCAGCAGTTGGTGAAATAAATAAATCATTTTCTAAAGCTCATAAACTAATAACTTGAGTATTTGAAATACTACTATCATCTACTAAATCATTATTACAATAATCTTCAACATTTATATGATGATCAATTTTAAAACTATCACAACTTAAATCAAATCTATTAAAATCTACTCTTTTTTTTGTAGCAGTATCAACTGTAATAATTAAACTATTTTTAACAAATTCATCACTTAAATTAGTTTCATCAATAAAAAAACTATCATCATCACTAATTCTAGATCCCACTACATAAATAGTTTTATTTTTAAAATTATCATTAATAATATTTGCTAATCCAATTGCACTACCTTGAGCATCTCAATCAGGTTGTTTATGTTTTGTAATAATAATATTTTGATATTGCTTAATTTTATCTAATAATAGTTGTGATTTTTTTTGATCTAACATATAACTCCTTTAATTAATATTACTAATAGAATCTTTACTTATATAAAGTACTATTTCATCATTATCTTTATATAAATTAGTTCTATCATAAAAATAAATTTTTTCTTTTTCTTCAGTTAGTGCAAAATACATTGATTTATCTATAAATTTTTTAGATTTAATTACTGTTGCTGATAGTAATAAATTAATTCTTTTTTTAGGTTCTGTTGAGATTTTTAATGGGTTAAATGAAATATAACCAGTATCTTTTAAATTATAATTAGTTAATACTCAAGTTGATTCATTTAAAAATTTAATTTCATTTTCATTAATTTTTTTATAACTAATTTTATTAATGTTATTATCTTGTTTTTTTAATAAACTATCAAAAATATCAACAGTTAGCATTTCTTTTAATTCTAATTTGTTATTAGTATAATAAATGCTTTTATTTAAATCATATACATCATTTATAGAATCATTTAAAAAAATAAAAGTCATTAATGGATGGTGTTGTTGAATACTTTTAATAGTTTCAAATAATTGTAAAAGTTCTTTTTCTGATAGATGTTTTGTTATATTAAAAAAGATAATATTTCTTTTTTTAAGATTAATAGCTTTTAAAATTTTTAAATAAACAATATTTAAAGATAAATACTTAACACTACTTTTAATAAATCATTCAAATTTAATGTTGTAATTATCAACACTAGTTGACATTTTCTCAACTGCTTGTTTAAAAACACTTTTAATTTCTTTTTTCTTTTCTTTTTTTTGTTTTAAAAATCTTCTTTTATCAATATATTCTAATTCATCAGATAATACTCTTTCATGGTATTGATGTATTAAAAAATTGATTGTTTCACCTAATTGTTGAGTGGTTTTTCTAATTGGTTCTATGTGAAGTTCTATTTGTTGTTTTTCAAGATCATTTAAAGTGTTTTTATTAGCATTTTTTCAATCTGTAAAATATTTTTTTGTTTGTTCTCAATTATTATTTATATCTTTTTTTTCTGCTTTATTAGTAGTTGATGATAATAATGATCTTAAATATTTTTTAAATTCAAAATCTAATTGTTTTTCAAATTGTTTTAATCTTTTTTGTTGTCTAAAAATACTTAATCTCAGATCTGCTATTTTAGTACTAATTATTCTTAATTGTTTATGAACTGCATAATATGTTTGTTGATAAGCAAATTTTTTTCAACTCTTTTTAAGTTTTTTATTTGATGAATGTTTAGCATTATACTCACAACTACAATTATCTCTAAGTTCATCTAAAGCATAAACATTATCTCATAAAGTTTGTTGAAACATTAACATTAAAGTAGCTGTTTTAATTTCAGTTTTTAAGTTTTCTACTGCTTTAGAAAGTAATCGTATTTGAATAGGTCATTTTTCAGCAATTGCTAAAAACTTTTCTTGGTTGTGTTTTTTTTGAGTATTAATAGATTCGTTTAATGCTTTTTGTTCTTCTCTTGTTTTTGAAATAATATGTTTAGAAATTAAATTATCAATATTTTGTCTTAATTTTTTATCATTAGCTTCACCTTTACTTGCAACTAGTGATAAATATTCATATTTTTTTTCAAGATATTTGTTTGATGCAGTTTTTAAAAAGTTTTGGTCAAATAATAAAGAAAGTACTAAAACTCATTTACTTGGAATTATACGTTGAAATCAAGTATCACGTTTTATAAATTCAACATGTTTTTTAGTATAAGCTCTATTAATAATATCAAAATCATCAATTTGAAATCTACCAGAACTATTTTTCTTTTTACCTAGTAAAACTTTTATAAAAAAGTCCATTTCTTTTTTATTATCAATAACAATATCAACAATTTGTCCATCATCAGCAATAAAATCAACTTTATTTAAACTAGGATTTTTAGAACGAAAAGTTAATTCTTTAATCTTATATGACATAAAATTAACCTCCAACAACTAATATTATTTTAATAGATTTGTCAAATAAAAAAGGTCCTAGGGACCTCAAAATTATTTGTTTTCTTTATTTTTTGCTTTTTGAGCTTGAGATTGTTTTTCAGCTTGTGCTTTAATTGTATCTCTTTTAGCAAATTTTGATTTAAACTGTTCAACACGACCAGCAACGTTTGTATAAGTTTGAGCTCCAGTATAAAAAGGATGACAATTTGAACAAACATCAACTCTTACTTCTTCACCTTTAGAAGTTCCACAAACTCATTCACTTGCACATGTTGTACAAATAAATTTAGCTTGATCAAAGTACTTTGGTTGAATATCAATTTTTGGCATAGTTATTCTCCTTGCTATGTTATCATTATGATATTTAATTTACTACTAAAGTATACAACAAATTAGTTTAAAATAAAGCTTTATATAATTAAAAATATAAATATTAAAATAAAAAAAATAATAGCAAATTTGCTATTATTTTACTTACTATTATTTATTATTTAATTTTTTGGATATAGATCAGGATAATCTGAAATATAACCATTAATTAAATCTTTATACATCTTGTGTAAAATTTCTACATCAGACATTTTTTTAAATGTTCAAACATTTAAAGGAATATTTAATTTTTTAAATAGTTCACAATTTGATTGTTTTTTTAATAGGGTAATTGGAGGATGCAAAAAGTCAAATTTTTTACCTAATTCAACATCAAATTGAGACATTTTTTCAAATAAATATCCTGATTTGTAGTAATTTTCTTTTCTTTTTAAAATTTCTTTTAATACTACTGGACTAAATGATGAAACAATAATTTCAACACCTTTATTACAGTATTTTTTAATAGCATTAAAGATAATGTCTAATTCATCTTCAGTGTAATGATCTGGTTTAATTTCAACATTGATCATTTCATATTGATCAAAATATCTATCCATAAATACTTCAAATAAAATAGGAGTTGCTAGAGGATTTTCAACAAAGTAAGGAATTTTTGTAATTTCATCATAAGTTAAAGTTTTAACACCTCTATTTAAATTACCAATTCTTTTAAAGTTGTGATCATGGAAAATGATAATCTTGTCATCTTTTGTTAATCTGATGTCAAATTCAACAGCTTTACAAATTGTTAGTGCATTTTTAAAGTCATATTCACGGTTTTCTCCATAAAGACCTCTAAAACCACGGTGTGCTACTAAGATCATTATATTCACCTCTCTTTTATATAAGAAGAATTATTGTAGAATTATTATTTAATTATTTATTATTAAGTTTTATATTTATTATAGAAATTTTATTTATTTAATAACATTTTTTTATCAGCTTTAAATGAGAAATAAAACCAATATTAGCTAATAAATCAATAAGATCATTTAATGATTTTTATAACCTGTTTTAGTGTTTTGATTTTTAACAAGTTTTTATAATAAAGACAAATTTACTAAAAATAATATATAACTGTTTGTAGATATTCAGCTTAGTTTAATTTAAAGTTTAAGTTCATGTTAAGAATAAAAATATTTATATAAAAAGAAATAGTTATAATAACAACATCAACTAGTATTAGAATTAATAAAGTTTAAAATTTTATTTACTAGAATATTTCTTTTATATTTGTATAAGGTTATGTTACTAACCCTATAATTTAATTTTATGCCAATAGTGATTTAAATATTTAACCTTGCAAATAAAATAATAATTTGAAAATGCGTTCATCTTTATTTAGAGGACTTGTACATGAACTAAAATAATATTAGGTAATTAATTAGTTACCTAAAGAAAGGTAAATAGTTCATGACAAAAACAACAAAGCCAAACCCTTTCACAAATTTTATAAATAAAACTTTTAAAACTTTTGATAAAAAAACATTATTTGTTATTATGCTACTAGCAGTTTCAGATACTTTAGTGTTTATTTTCCCTTCTTATTTAAGAAACGTTATGAGTTCTGAAGTAATAAGTTTATATTTGGGAGTAAAAACTGAACATTTATCTCAAGCTAGTGCAATTTATGGTTATATTTCTTTAGCAATTTATTTTTTTGGATCAATATTAGGAGATAAACTTAGTGTTAAGTGATTAACTATTATAGGTCTTGCAACATTTGGAGTTTCTGGAGCTTGATATGGATCAATTGGTTTAACTGCTGGTGGAGCTTTAGTTTCTAGTGCTAATGGACCAATTCTAAATGAAACTGGAGTTCAATCTCGTTTTATTCAACTATGTATAATCTATTCAATTTGAGCTTTTGCTAAAATAATTTTTTGAGCTCCATTATGAAAATTACTATCTCAACAAGGTAAACCAGAACAAAATGGTATTTTAAATGGAATACATGGTAGTTTTAATGGATTTGCAGGAACAGTTTTAGTTTCAATTGGATATATTTTATTCTTTGTACTAACTCCTTTATTTGCTGGAAAAAACATTTCAACTCCTAGTGTATGAAACTTTTCAATTATGATTTATATGTTTTGTGGTTTAATTGCACTAACTGTTATTTTATTAATTTTCACAGTTAAAGAAGATAAATCAGAAAAAGAAGAAAACGCTTCATTTAACATAAAAGATGTATTTGGAATATTAAAAAATGTAAAAATTTGATTAGTATCACTTGTTGTTATGGGTGTTTATATGTATCAAATGGGGTTAAGTATTTTAGTATCTTATTTAGAGGTATCACTACAAGTTGCTGCAGTTGCTGTGTTTGTAGGTGGATTATTAAGAACTTATTTATTTAGATTTATTTTTTCAGCTCCTGCTGGTAAAATTGCTGATAAAACTGGTAAGTATATTAAGTTCTTAATGACTGGTATTTTAATAGGAACATTTTTAGTAACAACAGTTCTATTATTACCTGGATTTAGAGTTGGTTGAATAATAGAAAAAGCTCCTAAATGATATTTATGAACAGTAAGAGTTATTGTTTATACATTCTTTTTATGTTTAGGTGCTTTATGTTGAGGTTTAGTAACTAATAGATGAGCTACTTTATTTGAAATTGGAATTGATAGAAAACATTATGCTTCAGCTGTTGGAATTGTTAGTGTTGTAGCCTTTACACCAGATGCTTGATTTCAACAATTACAAGCAGTTCTAATTGCTAAATATAAAGTTGCTGATCCTTTAATAAAAGGTGGATATAACAATCAATTTGCTTATCAAATTTTAATGATAATAATTGTTGTTATTAGTTTAGTTGGATTTGCAGCTGGTGCTTTACTAATTTATTTAAACAATAAAGATAAAAAAATGGCTCAACTTCAAACTCAAGTTCAATAAATCAAAAAATAATTAATAATTAAATAATCGCAATTGACTCACGTATGTGAGTCTTTTTATTAAAAAAGTTGCCATTATTATACAAAGCAACTTTTAAATTAATTATATTAATTATTTAGCTTTTCCTTGGCAACCAAATCAATTTGTTAATTCTAAGAATGTAGTTTTTAAAGCATCATATCCTGGTTTTAATAACTTACGTGGGTCAAATCCTTTTTTAGCATCATCAAGATCTTTTCTTTCTTCAACATATTTTCTAGTTGCGTCTCTAAATGCTAATTGTAATTCAGTATTAACATTAATTTTTGCAATTCCCATTGAAATTGCTTTTTTAACTTGTTCTTGAGGAATTCCTGATCCACCATGTAATACCATTGGCATTTTGCAAGCTTTTTGTAATCTTTCTAAAGTATCAAATGATAAAGATTGTCATCATGATGGATATTTACCATGAATATTTCCGATTCCAGCAGCTAACATAGTAATTCCAGTTTTTGAAATTTCTTCAGCTTGTAAAGGATCTCCTAGTTCACCTTGACCAATAACTCCGTCTTCTTCTCCACCAATTGATCCAATTTCAGCTTCAACTGAAACTTCATATTCTTCAGCAAATTTAATTAATTCTTTTGTCATTTCTAAGTTTTCTGCATATGGGAAATGTGAACCATCAAACATTACTGATGAATATCCTGCTAGAATACATTTTTTAGCCATTTCTAATGATTGTCCATGATCTAAATGCAAAGCAACTGGAACAGTAATGTTTAAATAATCTAATAATCCATTAACCATTCCAACAACAGTATTAACACCACCCATGTATTTAATAGCTCCTTCACTTGTAGCTATAATTACAGGTGTTTTTGAAGCTTCAGCAGCTTCTAAAATTGCTTTTGTTCATTCTAAGTTATTAATATTAAAGTGACCAATTGCATATTTGTGTCTATGTGCATCAATAACCATTTGTTTAGCATTAACTAATTTTTTGTGGTATAACTTTGGCATTCTACTATTACTTCCTTTTTTTAATCTATTTTAATATTATCACTTTTCTATTGTTTTAGTGGTAACATATAAGCTCATAATTGGTAAATCCAAAAATATATTTAGAAACTAAGACAGTAAAAGGCATAAAAAAACCTAGTATTTACTAGGTTTAAAAATTATTTTTTAAATCTTTTAATTAAATAAGGTATACCAGCTGCTAAAGAAGTTAAAACAACTTGACTTCCAACAACAATACCAACAATTGCTGGAGTTGAAAGTTTTTTAGATTGTTGAATTGTTGTGCTTAAATTAGTTTTTGGAATTTCTGAATTTGGTTTTGATTTTATAATAGGATTTATTAGTTTAGTTAATGGTATTGATTGTTTTGGTTTTGATGGTGAAGGGTGAATTATTACCTTTGGTTCAGTAGATTCTGGTTTTTTAACAGTAGGATCATTATACTCAGCAACTTTTCAACTAGGTTTTTTATCGATATATTCAAAAATCCCACTAGCTCTAGAAAAATTCTTATTTTTAGTTACTTTATCAACATTTCAATCTTTTAAATTTTGTTTAAAGCTTTCTGCACCATCAAACATTGATTCCATTGATTCGACTTTTTCAGTATTTCAATTTAAGGGTTTGTCTTTATTATTGAATTTAATAGCATTTTTAAACATACCAGTCATATTAGTGACATTATCAGTTTTTCATTCTGATAAATCTGCATCTATTAATTGATTATCATAAAATACATAACTCATATTCTTTATTTTTGATGTATTTCATTTTTCAAAACCAGTAACTGTGGGATGATTCTGATCTTTATATCTATGAGCAAAGGCGCGATATAAGCTAACTATTTCTTCTGGTAGTTTTTCTGGAACTTTTTTAACATAATAAGGAATTTGCTTTATGGTTATTTCATTCCCTCTTTTATAAAAACCAATTTCAACAATTTCAGTTTTATCGCCATCTTTGTATTTATGTGGCTGTTCAGTTTTTTCTGATTTCATCTCAATTTTCATTTTATAGTTTATATTAAAATGATTTTCATTTTTCAAAAACACTATTGATGAAAAAGAAAGTAAAGACAATTTTGCAATAGTTAATATTAATAAATTTATTCTCATATATAGTAGGGTAATTATTTTTTAAATCTTTTAATTAAATAAGGTATACCAGCTGCTAAAGAGGTTAAAACAACTTGGCTTCCAACAACAATACCAACAATTGCTGGAGTTGATAATTTTTTATTTTCTTGTTTTGATGTAGTTATATTAGATTTTGGAAGTTCTTGATCTGAATTAGGTTTTAATGTAGGTTTAGTTTCATTAGTTCTATTTATTATTTTAGCTAAAGGCAAAGTAACCCTTGGTTTTGGAGCAGGGGTTGGATGAATTATCACTTTTGGTGTTTTATTTTCTTCTTTTTTAATAATAGGATCATTTTCTTCTTTTAGATTTTTCCATTTAGGTTTTTTATTTTCATCACTAAAAATTCCACTAGCTCTAGAAAAATTCTTATTTTTAGTTACTTTTTCAACATTTCAACTCATCAAGTTCTGTTTAAAACTTTCTGCACCATCAAACATAGATTCCATTAATTCTACATTGTTAGTTGTTCAAGACAAAGATTTACCACCATTATCAAATTTTGTTGCATTTTTAAACATACCAGTCATATTAATGACATTATCAGTTTTTCAAGCAGACAAATCTGTGTCAATAATATGATTTTCAAAAAAGACATAACTCATATCTTTTATTTTTGATGTATCTCATTTTTCAAATCCAGTAACTGGATCATGATGACTATATCTATAAGAAAAAGCGCGATACAAACTTTCAATTTCTGTTGGTAAATTAGTAGGAACTTTTTTTACATAAAATGGAATAGGTCTTATAGTAACTTTATTAGTAGTTGGGTGCTTGTAATAACCTATTTTTTTAATTTCTGTTTTATCTTCATTATATTCATGATTGGGGCTGGCTTTTGTAGTATCTTGGGCAAATAAAGATATTGTTTCTTGATTCTTTCAAAAAGTGAATGGTAAAGGGATTAATAAGCTAGTAATTATAGAATAAGGTATTAATTTCAGTATCTTTTTCATAAATAATTTAAATAGTTTCTTTTTATTTGTTTATAACAAAATTAAGTAATTTATATTGTTTTAGTAGGGTATTTAGACAAAACAAAAACTACTCTCACTAGTGATCAATTTATAACAAAGCACCTACAACTAAAACTACTTATAATTCTTATATAACATACATATCAAACTTTTACAATACCTAAAAAAATAAAAACTCACAACTAAATTGTGAGTTTAATTTAATTATTAAAATACTATTTATTATTTTCAACAATTGCTTTAATAAATCCCTTAAATAAAGGAGTTGGCTTATTAGGACGAGAAGTAAATTCAGGATGAAACTGACTAGCAACAAAGAATTTTAAACTTGGCATTTCAACAACTTCAACTAAGTTCTTTTCTTCATAAATTCCAGAAAATCTTAATCCAACACTTTCTAAATCTTTTTTATATTCATTATTAAATTCATATCTATGTCTATGTCTTTCTAAAGCAACATCTGAATTATATAACTTAGAAACTAATGAATCTTTTTCTAATTTAGTAACCATTGTACCTAATCTTAAAGTTCCACCAATATTATCTCTATCAATACCTTTAATATAATCAAAAATTGGATGAGTAGTATTTTTATTAAATTCAGTTGAATCAGCATCACTTCATTTTAATAAATCTCTTGCAATTGAAATTGTTGCTATTTGCATTCCTAAACAAATTCCTAAATAAGGAATATCATTTTCTCTAGCATACCTACTAGCTAACATCATTCCTTCAATTCCTCTTTTACCAAATCCACCTGGAACTAAAATACCTTGGCTATTTTTTAAAACTTCTTTATAATTTGATTCATCTAATTTATCTGCTTGAACTCATCTGATTTTAATTTTTTTATTAAATTCTCAACCAGCTATTTTTAATGATTCTAAAACTGATAAATATGCATCTTGTAATTCTATATATTTACCAACAAAACTAATTTCAATTTCTTCAGTTGATGAATCGATTTTTTTATTAAATTGTTTTCATAAAGATAGATCTATATTTTTAGCTTTTAATTGTAACTGTTCAATTATAATATCTTGAAGATTTTGTTTTGCTAAAGCTAATGGCACTCTATAAATTGAATCTTGATCAATTGCATCAATAATATTTGTAATAGGAACATTACAAAATAAAGAAATTTTTTCTTTAATATCTTTTGGTGAAGAAGAGTCACTTCTACATACTATAACATCAGGTTGAATTCCTAAACTAGCCATTGCTTTTACTGAGTTTTGAATAGGTTTAGTTTTATATTCTTTTGAAGCAGCTAATCATAATAATAAAACAACATGAACAAACATTACATTTTCTTTACCTTGTTCTAGTCTAATTTGTCTAATTGCTTCAATAAAAGGTTGAGATTCAATATCTCCAACAGTTCCACCAATTTCAGAAATTATCACATCAGCTTGGCTTTGTTCTGCTGCTTGATAAACTTTTTGTTTAATAGCATCAGTTATATGAGGAACTACTTGAATAGTTTTACCACTATTAACTCCTTTTCTTTCACCTTGAATTACAGATAAATAGATTTTTCCAGAAGTTGTTGAAGATAATTTAGTTAATTCTTCATCAATAAAACGTTCATAATGACCTAGATCTAAATCAGTTTCTCCCCCATCTTTTGTAACAAAAACTTCACCATGTTGATATGGAGACATTGTTCCTGGATCAACATTTAAATATGGATCAAATTTTTGCATAAATACTTTTAATCCACTAGCTTTTAATAATGCACCAATTGAACTAGCTGTAATTCCTTTTCCTAAACCCGAAACTACTCCACCAGTTACAAATATAAACTTTGCCATTTACTTATTCTCCTTTATATATGTTGTAATTAATTATAAACAACTAATTAAAATAAAAAGGTCATAAAAACTTAGTTTTACAACCTTTAATTATCGATTATATTCATCATCATCTATATATGTTTGGTCAGTGTCATCAAAATCTTCGTCAAAATCATCTAATTCTTGAGTAAAATCACTATCATAATCTTCATCTAATAACATTTCATCATCTATTGTTAATTCTTCATCTGAATCACTATATCTGTGTTTATGATCTGTATTAATAAAATCATCATATTGTTTTTTAATGTTTTCAACTGATGAATTAGAACTTAAAGCTCATAAATTATCAGTTGTTAAAGCAAATCTATTATCAAGAACCATGTCTCCATATAGATCTGCTATTACTGAGATTTCATCTTTTTTTTGACTGATTATATCTTTTGATATTGACTTTCAAATTTCATTTAAACTTGAAGGTGTTTTAGTGCTTTGTAAATATGAATACACTAAATCTAGATTTCTAACTTTTGACATATTTTCACCTACACAATTAGATATTCTACACTATTTCTTTTGGAAAAATAATTTTTCTCAAATTTTTTTGACTATTAGATTTTTGAAAAAACTTTACTAATTTACTATAATAACTTAGTTCATGAACTTGTTGATTATTACTATCATATAAGTAGATATTTTCATCTTTATTGTTTTTAATTACTGGATTATACATACTTAATGGTCTAATATTTGCTTCTAATAAATAGTAAGTAGGATCTAGTCCTAATTTGTTTAATTTACTAATTAAAGTAGTTTTATTTATTAACTTTTCATCTCTAATAGTAAATAATTTTCTATCAGTTAATCTTTTTGACAAATCACTTAAAATCAGATCTTTTTCACTACTACAATTTTTAAAAATATCAAACATTAAATAATCATCAATTTTTAAATAAGAATCTAAATCAATATCTTTATTATTAAATACATTTATAAAAAGTTCAATAATTCTATTATCTTTAAACTTGTAATTATTATTAAATAGATCAGTAACTCTTTTAAATCAACTAATAAACATAGCATCAAAAATAGTTGATGTTTTATGATTATAAACTTGTTGATACATATGATATCTACCTAATAAATATGATTCAATTGCATAAATTGTTTTTTTAGGAAAGACAATTCTATCACCAATTATAAAAGCGTTTCTAATCATTCATTTAAAATCTAGTGTTGCATAATCAACACCACAGCTAATTGAATCTCTTTTTAAATAATCAAATCTATCAGCATCAATTTGTGAACTTACTAATAAATTAATAATTTTATTTTTATAAGTTCCATTAATAATATCAACAATATCTTGAGGATTTATATGATGCTTTTTTAAAATTGGATAAATATTTCCTTTTTTATTTAAAATAATTTCACTTGTGTATTGTTCATGATTTTTATGTGTAATTTTTTCAAAAGTATGTGAAAAAGCACCATGTCCAATGTCATGTAATAATCCAGCTATTTTTACTAGTTTTTGTTCATAACTACTTATTTTTAAAAAAGCTTTATTTTTAAAAAACTCTTTTAAAATATAATAAGTTCCAATAGAATGACTAAAGCGAGTATGTGTTGCACTTGGATAAGCTAATTGTGTTCCTGCAAGTTGTAAAATTCTTCTTAATCTTTGCATTTCATAAGTATTTATTAATTGAATATAAATTACATCATCAAAATAAATATCACCATGAACATTATCTCTAATTACTTTTAAATACATAACTATCTTTCTAATGAATTAATATTGTTTAAAACAGTTGTTTTTCCTAATAAATAAATTACATCAGCTAAACTAGGTCCATGTTCTGATTTAGTTGCAAAAATTCTAATTGGCATAAACAAATCTTTTCCTTTAACATTTGCTAATGTTGAAGTGTTCTTAATTATTTGTTTAATATTTTCTATTGTTCAATCTTTTAAATCATTAATTTGATTTTTAAAAATTTCAACTACATTTTTATAATTAGTTAAATTGTTTAAAACATCAAGTGTATTATTATCAAGTGTATTTTTATTAAAGAATAAATCTAAATGATCATTAATTTGTTCTGCATATTCTAATTCTTTTTTATAAAGTAATAACAAATGATTTAATCAAGTTTCAGATTTACTAGTAATGTCAAATTTATTAGTATTTATAAATGATTTAACAAATTCTAAATATTTATCATCATCTAATTTTTTCATATAAACTGAATTAATTCATTTCATTTTAACCATATCAAAAGTTGAAGGAGATTTACTAAAACGTTTTTCATCAAAAATTTTAATTAATTCATTTTGAGATAAAATTTCTTGCTCACCTGCTGGAGATCAACCTAAAAGAGCAATATAATTAAAAATTGCTTGAGATAAATAACCTTGTTTTTTGTATTGTTCTATAAAAAATAAAGCATTTCCACTTCTTTTTGATAGCTTTTTACCAGTATTATCAACAATTAAAGTTAAATGACCAAACATAGGATAATTTCAATTAAAAGCATCATAAATCATCATTTGTCTTGGAGTATTTGAAATATGTTCTTCTCCCCTTAAAACATGAGTTATTTGCATATCATAATCATCAATAACAACTGCAAAATTATAAGTAGCCACACCATTAGATTTTAAAATTACAAAATCACCTAGATCTTTTGAATCAAAACTAACATCACCTCTAACAATATCATTAATTGTTCAAGTTTTATTTTCTGGAACTTTAAATCTAATTGAGTATTCTTTTTTATTTTCCAAGTTTTTTTGAATTTGATCTTGAGTTAAAGACAAACATTTTTGTGAATATTTAGTAGCAATAATTCCTTTACTAGTTTGTTCTTCATAATCTTTTTCTAATTCTTCACTAGTACAAAAACATCTATATGCTTTATTTTGATCAACTAATTGTTCAGCTAATTGTTTGTATCTATCAAATTTTTGCGATTGCATATATTTACCATATTTTGGATCACCAACATTAAAAATAGATTCATCAGGAAAAATTCCTAATCAATTTAAATTTTCAAATTGTGATTCAATCGCTCCATCAACATTTCTTGCTAAATCAGTATCTTCAATTCTTACAATAAATGAACCATTATAATGTTTTGCAAATAAATAATTCATTAAAGCTGTTCTAGTGTTTCCTATATGTAAAAATCCAGTTGGTGATGGTGCATAACGTAATCTAAATGACATAATTTCTCCTTAAATAACTTTTTGATTATACTACTTTAATTAATTTTAAGTTTTTTTTTAAATTACAACAAATCTATATCACTAAAAACAAAATAAAAGTTCAGATTTAATCTGAACTTTATAATTATTAAACTAATTTAGAATTTTTTTTAACTTATCTGCAACATGTTCTACATCAGTTCCAATTATTATTTGATAATTATTTTTACCTAATCTAACTACTCCAAAAGCTCCTATTTGTTTAATTTTTTGATCATCAATTACAGTTTTTGAATTATTTTTTACAGTTAGTCTTAATCTAGTTGAACAACTATCAACTAGTTC